>JAAYZM010000182.1 GCA_012514835.1 Actinomycetales bacterium | reverse complement strand
GCCGCCCGCCCACTGCCCGTCGTCGTCCTGGAGCGCGAGCAGGCGCGCGCCGAAGCCCTCCGGCGCGACCCGCGCCCGCGTCGCCTCCCAGACCTCCGGCGCGGCGCCCAGCAGGTCGCGCTCGACCTGCCACCGCAGCGCAGGATCGGTGTCGCAGAGCCACGCCACGAGAGTCGGATCCAGAGCGCAGGCTGCCCGGGGGACGTCGTCGTCGGCCATGCCCCGACGCTAGACCCGACCCCCGACACGCGCTTCCTGACACCCCCAGCCTGGTGAGATCTGGCCCCGCCCGCCCCAGTCCACCCCGCCCAGTTCGTATGTCTGGCGCCAGTTCGTAGGTGCAGACATACGAACTCGCGCGAGACCTACGAACTCGGCGAGTGGTGGGGGCGGATGGGATGTGTGGGGGTCGCGTGGAGGCCGCCGTCGGGCACGGCTCGGGTGGTTACGGTGCAGGTGAGAGACGGTGCAGGCGGAAGCACGTGTCCGACGGCGGAAGGTGGTGGCCCGTGAGCACGCTGGTGCGCAGGGTGTCCCCGTGGGTGGTCGCGGCGGGGCTCGTGGCCGCGCTCGCGGGATGTTCCTCGGGCGGGGACCTGGAGATCAGCAACCTCGGCCCGGGCGAGGTGACGGTGGACGTGGACGGCTCGCCCAGCACGGTGCACCCGGATGGCGGGATGCTCGTGCTCGGGATCGGGTGCACCGAGGGCGACGTGACCGTGCGGCACGCCGACGGCTCGGTCACCGTGGTGCCGGGGCCGATCTGCTCCGAGCAGCGACTCGTGATCCACGACGGCGAGGTCGAGGTGAAGCCCGCGCGGCAGCAGGGGTCGTGACGCGCGGATATCGGCTCGGTTACGTGGCGCGGCCCGCCTAGCCTGACGGGATGGAACACCAGCCCGACTGGCGGCCCGTGATCGCCGCCCTCGCCAACCCGCACGCGCGCGAGCTGTTCGCGCAGGTGGTCCTGGGGCACTCCGGCGCGGGGGAAGGGCTCGGGGCTGCCCGACGGCGCAACGTGGTCGATGCGCTCGTCAAGGCGGGCCTCGTGCGCGCTGTGGGGGACCAGCTCGAGCCGCGGCCCGAAGCCTTCACGGCGCTCCTCGCCACGCAGGTCCGACCCGAGCGGTCCACCGGTCCGGAGCGCTTCCTCGACGCCCACGGCATGATCGACCGCTTCCCCTCGAACGCCGCGGAGCTGCGCGGCCTGCTGGCCCTCGTGGCCGCGCGGGTCCTCGCGCCCGGCGAGGTGATCTCCGAGGCGGAGCTGAACGGCCGGCTGCGCGTCTTCACGCCCGACGTCGCGCTGCTGCGCCGCCACCTCGTGGACCACGAGCTCCTCGAGCGCACGGCCTCGGGCTCCGAGTACGCGCTCTCGGACGCGGGCTGAGAAGGTCCCGGCGCGCGGGCGCCCGTGTCCGCGATCATGGGGTGGTGAGCGACGGCATCCTGATCCTCCTGCGGCACGGCGAGAGCGTCTTCAACGCGGCGAGCATCTTCACGGGGCTGCTCGACGTGGACGTGAGCGAGCGCGGTCGCGAGCAGGCGCGCGCGGCCGGGCGGCTCATCGCGGCCAGCGGGCTGACTCCCGAGACGATCTGGACGTCGCCCATGCGCCGGGCCGCCGTGACCACCGACCTGGTGTGCGCGGAGCTCGGCATCGACCCGGCCAGCGCCCGGAGCACGTGGCGCCTCGCGGAGCGCGACTACGGCTCGCTCACGGGCGTGCCCAAGTCGGAGGCTCGCGAGCGCTACGGCGCCGAGGGGTACATCACCGTGCGCCGCACCCTCGACGGCTCACCCGGCCCGGCCACCCCCGAGCAGGCCGCCGCGTGGTCCGTGCGCCCGTACGCCCAGCCCGGGTCAGGCCTCCCCGAGCCCGGTGCGGGAGAGGCGTTGCGTGACGTGATCGAGCGCGTGACCCCCGTGTGGGACCAGCTGCGTGGCGCGCTCGCGGGCAGAGCGAGGGTCCTGGTGGTCGCTCATGGGAACTCGTTGCGCGCGCTGTGCGCCGTCGTCGACGGACTCTCCCCGCAGGAGGTCCAGGACCTGAACATCCCGCCGGGCGAGCCGCTCGTCTACCGCTGGACCGGCACGGGGGTCGCGCCGCGCGGCGGGGAATACCTCTCCGATGCCGCGCACGATGCCGTCGCGCTCATCGCGCGCGAGGGCGGCACGTAGCGGGTCAGCCCCAGGACTCGGCGATGAGGAGCGGGCCAGCGGGCGGCAGCACGGCTCCCGCTGCGTTCTCGAGGTCGCCGTCGAACTGCTCGGGCACGTCCTCCGGCTCGATGAGGAGGCGCAGCCCGTGCATCACGGCGATGCCGGGGATCTCGAACCATGGCTCGGGGCGCGCCTCGAGGATCGCGTGCACGGCGTCGGCCGCCTCGGTGATCTCGAGGGCGGCGTCCTGAGCGGTCGCTCCGGCCACGGTCTGACGGTGCGCCTCGCGGCCCGCGGCGAGGAGCTGGTCGAGGTCGGTGACGGCGAGGTTCCAGCGGCTGACTGAGCTCAAGAGGCTCTCGGCCTCGACGGTCTCCCCTTCGTCATCGTCGGACTCCTCGACGTGGTGGTGCGCGTTGCCCTCGAGGTCGAGCGGCAGCGGCAGCGTCCCCGTGTGGTCGAAGGCCTTGTCGTTGAGCTCGGCCGCGAGCGCGGAGACCTGCGCGTTGAGGGCGAAGATCTCCTCGAGCTCGTTGGTCTGGCCCGCCATCGAGCCGGTGGCCGTGGCGTAGCGCTGGAGCACCTCGGCGAGCCGGGCGGCGGAGTCACGGAGCGCGTCGGCGCTCGCGGGGGAGAACTGGTCGGCGTTCATCACCCGAACCTAGCGCGCCGAAGCCCCTGCGCCCATCGGTGTCCCAGGTGGGACCTGACGTTCGGCTCGGCGCCGACAGTCGGGGAGCGCATACCGGTGTCAGCGTGTGGGTGAAGACTGGTACTCGGCAACGTACGCCGCGACGTCGAACCACGGTGGCGCCTCGAGCGCGGGACACAGCTCGGGGTTTGCCGCGGCGAAGGCGTAGTTGTCCGCCCACCAGCGCCACACGAACTCGATCGTGCTGTCCGCGACCCACATCGACTGCTCGGGGTCCCACTGCGCGGGCTCCTCACCTTCGAAGCCGTCGTAGCCGAGTGGCTCGGCGGAGCACACGACGCCGCTCGTGCCGTCCTCGCCCAGGAACGCGTACCAGTGGAGCACCCACTGGGAGTCGGAGACGAGGTGCAGCAGGTGGCCGCCAGGCACGGGAGCGAGGTGGTCGCCGGCGTCGAGGTAGGCGTCGGTCGCGCTCCAGAGCCGCTCGTGGATCGCAGGGTCGGCGAGGGCGCGCAGGTCCGCGGGGAGCGAGGTGAGGGTGGGGCCGACGGCGGTACGCAGGCGTTCGACGCCGACGGCGGTGAGCGGCGTCGTCGCGTGGCTCCACGAGTTCGGCGCCATGCTGCCGTCGGCGGGCGCGAGCGCGCGCAGCCACGAGAGCTCGGGATCCTCGAGGACTTCTCGGGGGACCGCGGGCAGGGCGTCGGCGTCGTAGGTGGCGTAGGTCCCGCCGTCGTCGAACTGCGTCCCTGGGACGCCGATCGTGATCCAGCCTCGCTGCAGCGACTCGCGCATGTTCATGAGGGAAATCATGACAAAGGCCCCCGGAGGGGCCTCGTCGAGTGAGCGGGTGACGGGAATCGAACCCGCGCTATCAGCTTGGGAAGCTGAAGTTCTACCATTGAACTACACCCGCGAACGGCATCCTCCGCTGGGAGGAAGCGCGTACCGAGACATCATATCCACTCGTACAAGTTCCGGCGTCCATGCCCAGAATCAACCTACGGTCCCGTAGGGTGGCCGTGCTGCGGGGGCGTACGTCCCCATGACCGACGGCTGAGAAGTCGACCGAGCACGCAAAGGGCCCATGACTTTGACCGCTGTCGACGCAGGCTTCCGCCCGACCACCCCCCGCCGTGACGGCCTTGGAGTCGCGTCCGCCCAGACGTATCGCGAGCTGCTGCGCACCGTCCGCGAGGCTGGGCTCATGGACCGCACTCGCGGCTACTACATCGGCATCCTGATCGTGCTGGGGTTCGCGACCGTCGGCGCGGCCACGGGCTTCGTGCTCCTGGGCCATTCCTGGTACCAGCTGCTCGTCGCCGGGTTCCTCGGCGTGGTCCTCACGCAGTTCGCGTTCGTGGCGCACGAGGCCTCGCACGGGCAGGTTTTCGCGTCGCCGACGGCGAACACCCGGGTCGGTCGCCTCCTCGCGAACGGCGTGGTGGGCATCTCCTACACGTGGTGGATGAACAAGCACTCGCGGCACCACGCGAACCCGAACATGGTGGCCAAGGACCCGGACATCAGCCCGGGCGTCCTGCGCTTCACCGAGGACGACGCCGCCACCACGAAGTCGCGCGCCAAGGCCCTCTTCACGCGCAACCAGGGCTGGCTGTTCTTCCCCCTCATCACGCTCGAGGGGCTGAACCTGCACGTCACGTCGCTGCGCTCGCTGCTGGGCGGCGGGCTCACGTGGCCGCGCGTGCGGGAAGCCCTGGTCATCTTCACCCGCCTGGCGATCTACGTGGGCGTGGTGTTCTGGCTGCTCTCGCCGGGACTCGCGTTCGCGTTCCTCGGCGTCCAGCTCGCGGTGTTCGGGTTCTACATGGGTGCGTCGTTCGCGCCCAACCACAAGGGCATGAAGATCCTCCCGGCGGACTCGCGCGTGGACTTCTTCACCAAGCAGGTCGTCACGTCCCGCAACATCCGCGGCGGCGCAGTCATGAACCACGCGATGGGCGGGCTCAACTACCAGATCGAGCACCACCTGTTCCCCACGATGGCCCGCCCGCACCTCGCCCGTGCCCGCGTGATCGTCAAGGACTACTGCGAGAAGCTCGAGGTCCCCTACACGGAGACCGGCCTGTTCGAGTCCTACGGGATCGTGGTCCGCTACCTCAACGAGGTGGGCCTGGCCGCCCGCGACCCGTTCGACTGCCCGGCTCGCTTCTCGATGCGCTGAACTTTCGCGGTGCCGAGCTTTCACGGTGCCGAGCTTCCACGGCGCCGCGCAGCGGGGCCGCGCCCCGACCCGCGCGCTCAGTAGCTGATCAGGACCTCGACGTCGTCGGTGGAGCTGACCGTCTCGGGACCCCACAGGCTCACGTCGACGGTGCTTCCGGACCCCGGGCGCGGCGCCGGGTTGACCGACTGCCTGCCCAGGTGGGTGATCTCACCCGTGGCGGAGCGCACCACTACCGTCACCCAGGCCACGCGAATGGCGTCCTGCCCCGAGGCGAGCAGCCGGACCTGGACACCGTCGGGCTCGATGGAGTGGCCCTGCACCGTCAGCTCGCCGTCGAGCACCGGGCGGGTCGACCCAGACTCGGGGGTCAGGGTCAGGTCTGCGACCGGAGCGTCCACGGGGCCGTCGAACGCGCCGGTCAGAAGCGCGCGCTCGCCTGCTCGTAGCTCGACGTAGGTAGACGTCTCGTGGGTAGCGCCCGCGGTGTCGGTCCCTTGCACGGTCACGGAGAGTCGCACCCGCTCGTGGTCGAGCCCGGGTGCCTCGACCCAGGCTAGGTAGTGCGTGACGGGTCCCCAGGCCCACGTCTCCCACGCGGCGACCTGGACGGACGCGAGCTGCTCGTCCGTGAGGGTGGTCAGAGCGACGGAGTCCTCGGGTGTGTCCTGCGGGTCGGCCGAGAGTCGGTCGACGAGGGCGATGACGCCCCCGAGGACCACGAGCACCGCGAGGGTGAGCAGGAGTGCTCTGCCGGAGCCGCGCGCGTTGCGTCGATCCTCGGTCTGGGCTGGCATGGTGCGCGTCCCTTCGGTGGGTGGGCGTGACACGGTCGACGCGAAGCCCTACCACCGTAGTGCGCGCGGTTCAGGAAGGGTTGACGACGTACTCGACCGTGTGACCCTCGGGCAGCACGTCGAGGGCAGTGAGCATGATGTCGGCGTCCTGGGTCACGGCGGACACGTCGATGAACCTGCGCGACGCGATCTGCAGCAGCTCGCCGTCGGCGTCCCGCACGATCACAGTGACGGTGGCGTTGGTCTCTTCCGCGGCCCTGACGGCCACGTAGGCCTTCAGGCCCACCACGGAGGGCTCGGGGTCGATCTCCGCCTCGACCAGCTCGAGGCCCGGGTCGGTCCGCAGCGACTCCTGCAGCTTGGTGCTCGTGCGGAACCCGACGGTCTGCGCGTCGAGGTCCACGCCGTCGGCGGTGGGCTCGAGCGCCCCGGCCAGCACCGTCGTCTCGCCCTTGCGGATCATCGTGAAGGTCTCGCCCTCGCCGATGGCCGCGTCGGAGGCGTCCACGGCCTCGACCTCGATCATCGCGCCCACGAGGTCACGGTCGAACGCGGTCGCGTCGACGTGCAGCACCCAGTACGACCCGTTCTCACCGGTCCACATCTCGGCGCCGGTGAGCTTGACGGACTCGAGCTCGGCGTCGGTGAGCGCCTCGGCGGTGGCCGGGGCGGCGGGGCGGTTGGCGGCGTCCTGGAGGGTGTTGAACATCCCGGGCAGCCACTGCCACGCGGCGATCGCCGTGACGACGAGGCCGAGCACCCCGCCGATGGTCCACCGGCGGGCGAGGTCCAAGAAGCGGGAGCGGCGGGGTTCGCCGCTCGCGGGAGGCGTGGTCGTGGGGGTGGGGCTGGGCGCAGTCATGGAACTCTTCCTCGGGGTGAAAAAAAGGGACGAATCGTTCTACACGCCCGAGACTCGACCGGTCCCGCCGTCTCGCCGTACGAGCAAGTAGAGTCCCGTCCCGCATGCGAACTTCCCCCTTCGACTCCCTGCCGCCCGCGTATCCACTGCGGGCCCCGTGGGGAACCGCGTCGAGCCTGCGCGCGTGGCAGCGCGAGGCCTTCGACCTGTATACGTCCGAAGCCCCCAGGGACTTCCTGTGCGTCGCGACCCCGGGCGCCGGCAAGACGACCTTCGCGCTCCGTGTGGCCCACCACCTGCTGAGCAACCGCATCGTCAAGCGCGTCATCGTGGTGACGCCCACGGAGCACCTCAAGAGCCAGTGGGCGGACGCGGCGGCCCGCGTGGGCATCCAGCTGGACCCCGGCACGGGCGGTGCACGCCGCGGGCGGTCCAAGGAGTTCGACGGCTCGGTGGTCACGTACGCGGGCGTCGCGATCCGGGCGTACGCCTACGAGGCGATCTGCAACGCGACGGACGTGCTGGTGATCTTCGACGAGATCCACCACGCGGGCGACTCCCGCTCGTGGGGCGACGCGCTCGAGGACTCGTTCGAGGCGGCCACCCGCCGGCTGTCCCTCACGGGCACCCCGTTCCGCTCCGACGAGCACCAGATCCCCTTCGTCACGTACGAGGAGACGGCGCCGGGCGTGAAGACGTCCCGCCCGGACTACGTGTACGGGTACGCGGAGGCGCTCGCGGACCACGTGGTGCGCCCCGTGATCTTCATGAACTACGGCGGCCCCATGCGCTGGCGCACCAAGGCCGGCGACGAGGTCGAGGTGGACCTCGGTACGCCCCTCACGAAGGACCTCACGGCCCACGCGTGGCGCACGGCCCTCGCGCCCACGGGCGAGTGGATCCCCGCGGTGCTGCAGGCGGCGAGCACACGCCTCGAGGAGGCGCGCAGGCACGTGCCCGACGCCGGGGGCCTGGTGATCGCCACCGACCAGACGCAGGCCCGGGCCTATGCCCGGATCCTCGAGCAGCTCACGGGTGACAAGCCCACCGT
>JAAYZM010000023.1 GCA_012514835.1 Actinomycetales bacterium | reverse complement strand
CCGAGCCGGCCCGCGTCCACCGCGACCAGCTCACCTTCACGCTCTACGGCACCTTTGTGATGTGGGGCTGGTTCCTCTACAGCTTCAACCCGTCCGTCCCGCTGCTCACGGCGGACCTCGGCATCACACGCGCGCAGGGCGGCCTGCACGGCACCGCCCTCGCCGTGGGCTCGGTGGTCGCAGCGCTCATGACGCCATGGCTCGTGCGCACCTACGGGCGGCGAGCCACGCTCATGGCGGGCGGCTTCGTGGTCGCCGCCGGGATCGTGGGCGTGCTGCTGGGGACCTCGCTCGCGTGGACCCTGCCCGCGATGTTCGTCGTGTCGGTCGGGGCCAACATCGCCGTCTCGAGCGCCCAGGTCGCGCTCGCGCTGCACCACCGCGGGGTCGCCTCGGCCGTCATCACGGAAGCCAACGGGGTGGGCTCCTCGCTCGGGCTGCTCGGCCCGCTCGCCGTGGGCGGTGCGGTCGCGGTGGGCTGGGGCTGGCGGCCCGCGGTGGCCGTGACGGCCGTGCTCGCCGTGGTCACGGCCTTCCTCGCGCTGCGCGTGAAGCTCCCCTCGCGCGAGACGCGCGTCGAGACGGTCGCGTCCGCTTCGGAGGCGGGCAGGGGCGACAGCACGGGGCCGACGACGGCGCCCACACCCGCACCCGCCGCGCCCGCACCCTCCACGTCTGCACGCCGCTGGCCGGGCCGCTCGGCGCGGTTGCGCCCTCGCGCTCTCGCCTCGTGGTGCTTCCTCGGGGCGATCCTCGCGGGGATCGGGCTCGAGAACGTCACGACGTACTGGTCGGCCGACCTCGTGATCGGTCAGACGGGAGCGCCCGCGGGTATCGCGACGGCCACGACGGCCGGCCTCGTGGCGGGCATGTCCCTCATCCGCTTCGTCGTCGGACCGCTGTCCCTGCGCGTGCGCCCCGCGCACCTGCTCACCGCGTCCTTCCTCGTCGCGATCGTCGGGTGGGCCGTGCTGTGGACGGCCACGGTGCCCGCCGTCGCGCTCGCCGGGCTCTTCGTCGCGGGACTCGGCTACGGCGCGCAGTACCCGCTCTCGATCTCGCTGCTGCTGCGGGCCGCGGGAGCGGCCGTCGACAAGGCCCAGGCGCGCGCGACGCTCGCGGGCGGCCTCGCGATCGGGGTGCTGCCCTTCGCGCTCGGTGCCCTCGCGGACGCCGTCGGCCCGCACCGCGCCTTCCTCCTGGTCCCCGTCATCGCCGTGTTCGGCGCCCTCGCCGCCCTCGCGGGTGCGCGGGCGAGCCGCGGGGACGAGGGCGTGTGAGCCAAGGACGGGACACGCGCGGCGCCGTGGTCCGGGTCGAGGACCCTTCGGACCCGTGTCTCGCCGCCTACACGCGCCTCACGGACGTCGCGCTGCGCCAGCGCAAGGACGTCGAGACGGGCACGTACGTCGCGGAGAGCTCGCTCGTGGTGCGCCGGGCCTTCGAGGCGGGGCACCGGATCGAGTCGTTCTTGCTCGCCGAGCGGTGGCTCGACGGGCTCGCGGACGTGATCGACGCGGCGCAGCGGCCCGGCGAGCCGGTGCCGGTGTACGTGGGGGAGCCCGCGATGCTCGAGACGCTCACGGGGTTCCACCTGCACCGCGGCGCGCTCGCGATCGTGCACCGCCCGCCCCAGCCCTCGCTCGCCGAGCTCGTGGCGGGTGCGCGACGCGTCGCCGTCCTCGAGGACGTCACGGACCACACGAACGTCGGGGCGGTGTTCCGCAACGCGGCGGCCCTCGGCATCGACGCCGTGCTCGTCTCGCCGCGCTGCGCGGACCCGCTCTACCGGCGCGCCGTGCGCGTCTCGATGGGCGGGGTGTTCTCGGTGCCGTGGACCCGCGCGACATCGTGGCCCGGCGCGTTCGACGAGCTGCGCGACGCGGGCTTCACCGTCGCCGCGCTCGCGCTCGACGAGCACGCCGTGACGCTTGACGAGCTCGCCGCGGACGCGCCGGAGCGGCTCGCCCTCCTCCTCGGCACGGAGGGTGCGGGACTCACGCGCGAGGCGATCGAGGCCGCGGACACGGTGGTGCGCATCCCCATGGCGCGCGACGTCGACTCCCTCAACGTCGCGGCGGCCTCGGCGGTCGCGTTCTGGGCGACGCGTCCCGCGCCCTGAAGGCTCAGTCGAGCGCGAGACCCTCGACGACCTCGACCCCCGGCAGGCGCGCGAGGAGCTCGCCCGGCAGCACGAGCTTCGAGCGCCGCACCCCCGAGCCCACGAGCGCCGCGCCGCCGTCGCGCACGCGCGCGTCGATCAGCACGCGGAAGCCCTCGGGCAGACCCACGGGCGTGATCCCGCCGTACTCCATGCCCGTGGCCTCGACCGCACGCTCGACGGGCAGGAACGTCGCCTTGCGCACGTCGAGCAGGCGGCGAACGACGTTGTTCACGTCGGCGCGCGTCGTGGCCCGCACGACGACGCCCGCGAGGCGTTCCTCGCCCGCGCGGCGGCCCGAGACGAGCACGCAGTTGCACGAGACGTCGAGCTCGAGCCCGAACGCCTCGGTGAGGGTGGCGGTGTCAGCGAGACCGGGGTCGATCTCGGCGACGAGGACCTCGCGCGCGACCGCGGGCTCGACCTCGGCCCACGTGCGCAGGGCCGCGGCCGTCGACGGCGCGAGCAGTGCGGGGTGGTCGAGGGCGGGGTGCCAGTCGAGCCCCCGGCTCGTGACGGCGTGCTCGGAGCCCATCACCGCGAGTAGGTCGCGACGAGCGTCGCCCGCGCGATCGTGTGGAACAGGGTGTTGAAGGCCACGACGGTGGCCGAGGCTTCCCCGTCGAGGGGCAACGCCTCGACGTCGAGCGCGTGGACGGCGAACACGTAGCGGTGCGGCCGGTCGCCGGGCGGCGGTCCCGCGCCCTCCCAGCCCACGGCTCCGCCGTCGGACCTCGACTGGAAGGCGCCCTCGGGCAGGAGCCCGCCGTCGGCGCTTCCCGCGCCCCGCGGGAGCGACGTCGTGGACGCGGGCAGGTTCCCCACGGTCCAGTGCCAGTAGCCGGCCGGGGTGGGCGCGTCGGGGTCGAAGCAGCTCACCACGAACGAGCGGGTCTCGGCCGGGAAGCCCTCCCAGGCGAGCGCGGGGGAGACGTTCTCGCCGTCGACGGTGTAGGCGACGTCGAGGCGCTCGCCCGCGGGGGCGTCCGCGCTCGTGAGCGTGAACGACGGCACGACGGGCAGCAGGGCGTAGGGCTCGGGAGCGACGGGGCGCGAGAGGTCCATGGACCCCACTATGCCCCGTCGAGGTCCCGCCTGACGTGGGATCGCGCGTGCTCGACGGCGGCCTCGAGGTCGGTGAACACGTGCGCGGAGTGCTGGAGCTCGCCGAGCACCCCGACGGACTCCATGACGCGCCGGTGCCGCGGTGGCAGGCCCTTGAGCAGGACGACGATCCCCTTGCCCTGGAGCGTCCGCACCACCTCGGAGAGCATGTGCGCGCCCGTCGTGTCGAGCATGCGGATGCTCGACAGCCGCAGGATGACCACGCGCACGTCCGCGACCTGCGTGAGCTCGTCGAGGAAGCGGTGGGTGTCGCCGAAGAACAGCGCCCCGTCGATCCGGTAGACGGCGATGTGCTCGGCGAGGAGCGCGTGCTCGGCGTCGGCGTCGATCTCGACGGGGACCTCCTCGCGGTGCAGCTTGGCCTGCAGGGCGACCGCGCGCAGCGCGAGCACGGCGGCGACGGCCACGCCGGCCTGGACGGCCGCGACGAGGTCGAACACGATCGTCACGCCGAGCGTCAGGGTGAAGACGAGGGCGTCCGCGCGTCCCGAGCGCCAGATCGCGCGCGCCGCGTGCCGGTCCACCATGCGCACGGCCGTGACGATGAGCACCCCGGCGAGGGCGGCGAGGGGGATCCGGGCGACGAGCGGCGCGGCGGCGAGCACGACGACGCCGAGGAAGACGGCGTGCGACGCGGACGCGACCCGGGTCCTGGCGCCCCCGCGGACGTTGACGGCCGTCCGGGCGATCGCCCCCGTGGCGGGCAGGCCGCCGAAGATCCCGGACGCGACGTTCGCGAGCCCCTGGCCGAAGAGCTCGCGGTCGGGGTCCGTGCGCGGGAGGTCGTCCGCCATGCCGTCCGCGACGCGTGCGGACAGCAGCGACTCGAGGGCGGCGAGGGCCGCGACGGCGAGCGCGGCGGAGAACAGGGTGCTCGTGGCCTCGGGGGTCAGGACAGGGACGCGCGGCGTGGGCAGGGACGCGGGGATCGCGCCGATGCGGTCGACGTCGAGGTGGGCGAGCTCCGCCACGACGGTCGCGACGACGACGGCGATCAGCGCGGCGGGCAGCGAGCGACGCCACCGCGGCAAGAGCACCATGAGGGCGCCCACGGCGGCGGTGAGCGCGATCGCGGGCAGCGCGTCGAGCCAGTCGGCGTGCACGAGGGAGCGCAGGCCCACCAGGGCGGCGTTCTCGCCGCCGGGCCGGTCCGGGTCCTGGGAGATGTCGAGCGCGAGCGGGATCTGCTGCATCGCGATGATGACGCCGATCCCCGCGGTGAAGCCCTCGATGACGGGCCACGGGATGAACTGCACGAGCCGCCCGACGCCGAGAACCCCGGCGAGGATCACGATGCCGCCGGCCATGATCGCGACGGTCGGCACGGACTCGGGCCCGTAGCGGGCCACGATCGGCACGAGCACGACGGTCATGGCACCCGTGGGGCCGGAGACCTGCAGGTGCGAGCCGCCGAAGACGGCCGCGACGAGCCCCGCGACGATCGCGGTCGCGAGCCCGGCGGCGGCGCCCACCCCGGACGTGACACCGAATCCGAGCGCGAGGGGCAGGGCGACGACCATGACGGCGAGCCCGGCCATGAGGTCGCCGCGCCACGAGCGACGCAGTCCCGCGTAGTCCTCGCGGCGTGGTGCGGTGCGTCGGCGCAAGCGCGCCGCGAGGCCGGGCCAGTCGATGCGGTCGCGGTGGGTGGCCTGGAGACTCACGCGTCCTCACCGGCCTCGAGCTCGGCGAGGGCCTCACGGGTGCGAGCGAGCCGGTCGCCCAGGACCACGCGGGCGGCGGCGAGCATCTCGGCGAGCGCAGGGTGCTCGAGCCGGTAGTGCACCGCGTTGCCCTCACGGCGGGCCGTCACGACGCCCGCGTTGCGCAGCACCCCGAGGTGCTGGGACAGGTGCGAGGCCTCGATCCCGGTCGCGGCGAGCAGCTCGCTGACGGGGGTCTCGCCCTCGGCGAGGAGCTCGAGGGTGCGCACGCGCACGGGGTGGGCGAGCGCCTTGAAGAGGTCGGCCTTGTGGGCGTGCAGGGGGCGCTCGGGGGAGAGCGGCATTCGGGGGTCCTCCGGGGACGGACGTGGGTGAGGCGGGGCACGCAGGGCTCCGACGGTGCGTGCTCGAGGGTTGTGCTCATGACTTGATGGATCCATCAAGTCATTGGATTCTAGCGCGCCCTCGAGAGCTCGTCAGTGACCCCGGTCCCACCCTCGGCGCGGGTTGACACGACCTCGATGTCAGCGTGTACTGAGAGACTTCGAACAGACGTTCTATCCACGGTGTGAGGAGGTTCTGATGACCACGACGGCGCACGCGCGCGAGCGAGAGGCGCGGGCTCGCGCGGTGCTCGCGCGCGTCGAGCAGCGCACCGGTGCGCGCAGCCTCGTCGCGCCCGTCGGGACGGTCGCGTCTCCCGTTCCCGAGCCCGAGCCCGCGCGTCCCGTGCTCACGGACCTCGAACGCCCCCCGCTGCCCGTGCCGCCCGAGCTCGAGCGGCTCCTCGGTGCGGGTCTGCGGCGCGGTGCCACGGTGGCCGTGCTCGGCTCGACCTCGCTCGCGCTCGCCCTCCTCGCCCCCGCGAGCGTGCGGGGCAGCTGGGTGGGCGTCGTCGGGCAACCCTCGATCGGCCTCGTCGCGGCCGCCCAGGCCGGCGTGGTCCTCGACCGCGTCGCGCTCGTGCCCGAGCCGGGACCCGACGCGCCCGGGGTGGTCGCCGCGCTCCTCGACGGCATGGACATGGTGCTCGTGGGGCCACGCTCGGGGCTCACGGACGCGGACCGACGCCGCCTCGTCGCGCGTGCCCGCGAGCGCGGCAGCGTCCTCGTGAGCACGGCCCCGTGGCCAGGCGCGGGGCTCGTGCTCGGGGTGCGCACGCTCGGCTGGACGGGCGCCGGGGAAGGGGACGGGCGGCTGCTCAGCCTCGACGTGCGCGTGACCCGCTCGGGCCGGGGCGCCGCGGGAGCGCCCCTCGCGGTCGAGCTCACGCTTCCCCTCGCGGCGCCGGGGCGCACACCGGTGTCCGACGGCGGGAAGACCGCGGGCACCAGCACGTTGCGGCTCGTCGGGTGAGCGCCGTGCCTACTCCCGCCGTGCCCACCCCCGCCGTGCCCACGCGCAGTGCCGTGACCACCCGTACGGCCGTGCTGTGGGTCCCCGACTGGCCCGTGGTCGCCGCGATGCGCGCGGGCGAGGTCGCGTCCCACGAGCCCGCCGCCGTGCACGACGGCCGCCGGCTCCTCGCCGTCTCCGCCGTCGCGCGCGCGGCCGGGGTGCGGCGCGGCATGCGGCGGCGCACGGCCCAGGGCGTGTGCCCCGAGCTCGTCCTGCTCGGTGCGGACGAGGCGCGCGACGCCGTCGCCTTCGAGACCGTCGCCCAGGCCGCGGAGCACGTGGTCCCCGGCATCGAGGTGGTCCGCCCCGGACTCTTGCTGGTCCCGGCCGACGGTGCGGCGCGGTACCACGGCTCGACCGAGGCGTTCGCGGAGGCGCTCACCGACGCCGTGGTCCGGGTGGGCCACGAGAGCCAGGTGGGGGTCGCCGACGGCCTCCTCGCGGCACTCCTCGCGGCGCGCGCGCACGCCGTCGTGCCGCCCGGCACCTCGGCACAGTTCCTCGCCCCGTACCCCGTGGCTGCGCTCGGGCACGCGGCGGCGGACGAGCGCTCACGCACCGCGACGCGCACCCTCGTGGACCTGCTCGTGCGGCTCGGCATCACCACGCTCGGGGCGTTCGCGGCGCTGCCCGCGGGGGACGTCGAGGCGCGCTTCGGCGAGCTCGGGGCATGGGCCCACCGGCTCGTGCGAGGGCAGGACCCGCGCCCGCCCGTGCGGCGTCGGCCCACGCCCGACCTCGAGGCGGTCTGCGAGCTCGACCCGCCCGCCACGCGGCTCGACGTCGCGACCTTCGCGGGCCGGCGCATCGCGGAGGACCTGCACGCCCAGCTCCTCGCGCGCTCGGCGACGTGCGCGCGCCTCGAGGTGGTGGCGCTCACGGAGCACGGCACGGAGCTGAGCCGCACGTGGCGCACGGACCTCGGCGGGCTGGGCGGGCTCACGGCCGCGCGTATCACGGACCGTATCCGGTGGCAGCTCGAGGGCTGGCTCGACCGGGCGGCGGGCACGGACCAGGGCGATCCCGAACGGGGTGCCGTCGTGCGGCTCGCCGTGCGGGCGCGCGAGGTGAGTGCCGCGGGCGCAGAGCAGGGCGGGCTGTGGGGCGGGGCGAGCGGCGCGGACGTGCGCGCCCACCGGGCGCTCGACCGGGTGCAGGGGCTGCTCGGTGCGCACGCGGTGCTCACGCCCGCGCTCCAGGGCGGGCGGGACGTGCGCGAGCAGGTGCACCTCGCGCCGTGGGGGACGAGCGAGCGTGCGGAACGGCCCGCGGACCGCCCGTGGCCCGGCAGGCTGCCCGCCCCGGCCCCCGCGACCGTGCTCCCCGCCCCCGAGCCCGTCACGGTGCTCGACGCGGCCGGGCGCGCGGTGGTGATCGACGCACGCTGGACGCTCAGCGCCGCGCCCGCGTGGGTGCGGTGGGCGGCGCGGGAAGCCCGGATCGTCGCGTGGGCGGGGCCGTGGCCGCTCGCCGAACGGTGGTGGGCGCCCGACGGGCACGCGAAGGCTCACGTGCAGGCCGTGCTCGACGACGGCGGGGCCGTGCTGCTCGCATGGGTCGCGGGCGGTTGGGTGTGCGAGGCCCGCTATGACTAGCTATGCCGAGCTGCACGCCCACTCCGCGTTCAGCTTCCTCGACGGGGCGAGCCAGCCCGCCGAGCTGGTCCACGAGGCCGTGCGCCTCGGCCTCACGGGCCTCGCCCTCACGGACCACGACGGCCTGTACGGCGTGGTCCGCTTCGCGGAGGCCGCGCGCGCGGCGGGCCTGCCCACGGTGTTCGGGGCGGAGCTGCACCTGCCCGTGGTGGACGCGGTGGGCCGCGAGGTGCTCGACCCGCCCACGGGCGTGCCGGACCCGCGCGCGGTGCACCTGCCCGTCCTCGCGCGCGGGCCGGACGGCTACCGGGCCCTGTCCGCCGCGATCGCCGAGGCGCACCTCGCGACAGGCAGCAAGGGGCAGGCGGCCTACCGGCTCGAGGAGCTCGCCGAGCGGGCCGCCGGGCAGTGGCTCGTGCTCACGGGCTGCCGCAAGGGGGCCGTGCGGCGCGCGCTCGAGGGTGCGAGCCCTGCTTCGGGGATCGAGGCCGCCGGGATCGAGGCCGCGCGCCGCGAGCTCGACCGGCTGCGCGCGCTCTTCGGGGCCCAGAACGTGGCCGTCGAGGTGACCCGGACGGGGGACCCGTGGGACGACGAGCGGGCGGACGCGCTCGCCCACGTGGCCGCCGTCGTCGGCGCCCCCCTCGTCGCGACGGGCAACGTGCACTACGCGACCCCCGCAGACGCGGACCTCGCGGGGGCCCTCGCCGCCGTGCGCGCGACGTCGAGCCTCGCGGAGCACGACGGTTGGCTCCCCGGGGCGCCGACGGCGTACCTGCGCTCGGCCGCCGAGATGGCGCACCTGCACCGCCGTCACCCGCACGCCGTCGCGACGGCGGCCGCGCTCGCCGCGGAGTGCGCGTTCGACCTGCAGCTCGTGGCCCCGAACCTGCCACCGTTCCCCGTGCCCGCGGGGCACACGGAGGCGACGTGGCTGCGTGAGCTCGTGCGCCGCGGCGCCCTCGAGCGCTACGGGCCACCGGACGCGGAGCGGGTCCCGGGCGCGTACGCGCAGCTCGCCCACGAGCTCGACGTCATCGAGACGCTCGGCTTCCCCGGCTACTTCCTCATCGTCCACGAGCTCGTGGACTTCTGCCGCGAGCGGGGCATCCTCGTGCAGGGCCGTGGTTCGGCGGCCAACTCCGCGGTGTGCTTCGCGCTCGGCATCACGGCCGTCGACGCCGTGCGCCACGGGCTGCTCTTCGAGCGCTTCCTCGCCCCCGAGCGCGACGGACCGCCCGACATCGACATCGACATCGAGTCCGCGCGTCGCGAAGAGGTGATCCAGCACGTCTTCGAGGTGCACGGGCGCCGCCACGCGGCGCAGGTCGCCAACGTCATCTCCTACCGCTCGCGCTCCGCGGTGCGCGACGCGGCCCGCGCGCTCGGGCACGACGTGGGCCAGCAGGACGCGTGGAGCAAGTCGATCGAGCGCTGGGGGACCCTCAAGGCGCCCGAGCCGCGCACGCCGTGGTGGCAGGGCTCGGCGCGGGCCGACGGCGTGACGACGGGCGAGCCGTCCGCCTTCGCGCGCGGCGACGAGCTCGTGAGCTCCGACACGCACGACGTGGTCCCCGCCCGCCGCCCGCCGTCGGCCACGGACCTCGCGGAGATCCCCGCGCCCGTGATCGACCTCGCGGACCGCATGCTGCGCCTCCCGCGCCACCTCGGCATCCACCCGGGCGGCATGGTGCTGTGCGACCGGCCCGTGATCGAGGTGTGCCCCGTGGAGTGGGCGCGCATGCCGGGACGCACCGTGCTGCAGTGGGACAAGGACGACTGCGCGGACGCGGGGCTCGTGAAGTTCGACCTCCTGGGCCTGGGCATGCTCACGGCCCTGCGGCTCGCCTTCACGTCGGTGCGCGAGCACGAGGGCATCGAGCTCGCCCTGCACTCCCTGCCGCCGGACGACCCCGGGGTCTACGCGCTCCTGCAGGCCGCGGACACGGTGGGGGTGTTCCAGGTCGAGTCGCGCGCCCAGATGGCCACCCTGCCGCGCCTCAAGCCCGAGAACTTCTACGACATCGTGGTCGAGGTCGCCCTCATCCGCCCCGGTCCCATCCAGGGCAACTCCGTGCACCCGTACATCGAGCGACGCTTGGGCCGCCAGCCCGTGACGTACCTGCACCCGCGCCTCGAGCGGTCCCTCGCGAAGACGTACGGCGTGCCGCTCTTCCAGGAACAGCTCATGCAGATGGCGATCGACGTGGCCGACTTCACGCCCGCCGAGGCGGACCAGCTGCGCCGTGCGATGGGCTCGAAGCGCTCCGCCGAGCGCATGGAGGCCCTCCACGCGCGGCTCCTGGACGGCATGGCGCGCCACGGCATCACGCGCGAGGTGGGCGAGCAGATCTACGACAAGCTCAAGGGCTTCGCGGACTTCGGGTTCCCCGAGTCGCACGCCTACTCCTTCGCCCACCTCGTCTACGCGAGCGCGTGGCTCAAGGTCCACCACCCCGAGGCGTTCTACGCGGGGCTCCTCGCCGCCCAGCCCATGGGCTTCTACTCCCCGCAGTCCCTCGTGGCGGACGCGCGCCGCCGCGGCGTCGTGGTCCTGCGGCCGTGCGTCCAGGCGTCCGCGGTGCGGGCGGGGGTGGAGAGGTACGGGGAGGGGAGGGTGTCCGACGGCCACGCAGTGTCCGACGACGGCGACCCTGGGCTGGCCGTGCGCCTCGGGCTGGCCGAGGTGCGCGGGATCGGCGAGGAGCTCGCGCGGGGGCTCGTCGCGGAGCGCGAGCGGGGTGGACGGTTCGGCTCGCTGCGCGACCTCGTGCGCCGCGTCGCGCTCACGACGGCCCAGCTCGAGTCCCTTGCCACGGCCGGGGCGCTGCGCGAGGTGGGCGAGCATGGGCCTGTCGAGCGCCGCGAGGCGTTGTGGGCGGCCGGGGCGCTCGCCCAGGAAGGCCCGGACACGCTGCCCGGTGTCTCGGTGGGCGTCGAGGCGCCCACGCTGCCCGGGATGGACGCGCTCGAGACGTCCGTCGCGGACGTGTGGGCCACGGGGGTCTCGACCGAGAGCTACCCCACGCAGTTCGTGCGCGAGGGCCTCGACGCGGCCGGGGTGCTGCGGGTGGGCGACGCGATGGTCCACGAGCCCGAGCGGCGGGTCTCGGTGGCCGGCGTCGTGACGCACCGCCAGCGACCCGGCACGGCCCAGGGGGTGACGTTCTTGTCGATCGAGGACGAGACGGGGCTGCTCAACGTCGTGTGCTCGCCCGGGCTGTGGGCGAGGTTCCGCACCGTCGCACGGTCCTCGGCGGCCCTCGTGGAGCGCGGACGGCTCGAGCGTGGCGACGGGGCGACCAACCTCGTGGCCGAGCACCTTGCGCCCCTCGCGCTGCCCGTCACCTCGCGCTCGCGCGACTTCCAGTGACGGCGCTCGCGCGACTTCCAGTGAGTCAGCTCGCGTCGGACTCTTGGGGCTCGGTCTCGGTCTCGGCCTGGCCGCTCGCGACGCGGGCGTGCTCGTCGAGGTGGGCGATCTCGTCGGGGTCGAAGTCCTCGAGCTCGTCGGGGTCTGTGGGTGGGTCGAGGGTTCTGAGCTTCGCGAACACGGCCCAGGCCACGGCGACGAGGGGGAGGGCGACGACGGCGCCGAGGATGCCGGCGATGAGCGTGCCGCCGGTGACGACGAGGCCGACGACGACGGGGTGCAGGGAGACCTGCTTGCCCATGATGAGGGGCTGGAGCACGTGCCCCTCGAGCTGGCCCACGAGGGCGATGCCGACGCCCACGAAAGCGGCCCACAGGGGGCCCCGCGCGGCGAGGGCGACGACCATGGCGATGACCATCGCGGCGGGTGCGCCGATGAGCGGGATGAACGTGCCGATGAACACGAGCACGGCGAGCGGTGCGACGAGGGGGATGCCGAGCACGGCGAGGATGATCGCGGCGAGGATCCCGTTGCAGAACGCGATGATGACGGTCCCGCGGGCGAAGCCCGAGAAGGTGTACCAGCCGATCCCGCCCGCGGTGTGCCACGTCTGGCGCACGCCCTGGGGGAGCTGGTTGAGGAACCACACCCACATGGTCTTGCCGCGCGCGAGGAAGAACACCGAGCAGAACGTCGCGAGCGCGAGGACCATGAAGACGATCGCGACGGAGCCGAGCTGGTTCGCGGCGTTCTGGGCGATCGCCGAGCTGTTCTCCTGGAGCCAGCGCAGGGCCGTCTGCCACCACTGGTCGATGTCGTCGGACGTGATGGTCCACGGCAGCGGACCGTCCTCGAGGAACTTCAGGATCCCCGCGATGCCCTCGCTGAACTGTTCCGCGAGGGTGGGCCACTGGCCCACGACGGACATCGTGATGTACGTGATGAGCCCGCCGAGCACGAGGATCGAGAGGATCAGCGCGAGGGCGGTGGCGAGGAACCGCGGCATGACCTTCGCGAAGAACTCGACGAGCGGGTGCAGCACGGCCGTGAAGACGAGCGCGAGGAACACGGCGATGAACAGCAGCTGGACCTTCGCCGTGGCGTAGAACACGAGCAGCACGGCGGCGCTGAGGATGATGAGCCGCCAGGACCACCCGGCCGCGACGCGGAGCCAGCGAGGCGCCGTAGGGTCGATCCCCGCGACGGACGGGTTGTGCCTCCCACCGGCGACTCGGCGTGCGGGGGATCTGCGGTCCAGGTCAGACATGGTGCCCCTCTCGGAAGGCAGGTCCCGCCGCATGGCGAGTGTGCTGCGGGTCTCAGTCTGCCAGCGTCCCCCGAGGCGGGAGCGACCGCCACTCCGTGGTATCTTTCTCGGCGCGAGTTGATCGCACGACACCTTGTCCGGGTGGCGGAATGGCAGACGCGCTAGCTTGAGGTGCTAGTGCCCTTTATCGGGCGTGGGGGTTCAAGTCCCCCTCCGGACACTCGTTTGAGACAGCGACGCGAGAGCCCCTCACCTGCGACTACGCGGTGAGGGGCTCTTGCGTCTCTCCATGTGGCGAGTCGCTCCGGGGACAGTGTGAGTCGCGCCACACTGTGCGGATGCCTCGACTCGCGCACCGACCCGCCTTCGCCGTCGTCGGACTCCTCGCCCTCGCCCTCGCGGGCTGCTCGGGCTACACCGCCGCGACCCTCGAGGCCGGGGTCTCGAAGGTCGACTGCGACCCCGTGGGCCATGCGCGCGCGGACGCGGACGCCGTCCGCCTGCTGGGCGCGAACAAGTTCACGATCGGCGGGTGGAACCACGCGTCGACGGCGAGCGCCGGGCTCGCCCTGCCCGCGACGCGCTACCGGGTCTCGGGGGACTACTACCAGCCCGACCCGACGTGCGACGGCGAGCGCACGCTCGACCTCGTGCTCGTCAAGCGCCTCGTGGACTGGTACGACCAGCACGTCAACGGCGTCGAGTCGACGTTCCTGGGCGAGGAGGTCACGTTCGGCCAGCTCACGGACCTCACGCTCGAGCTGCGGCTGCGCCCTGAGCACACCGTGCTCCCGACACCGCAGGACGTCGCGGCGGGCCTGGGGGACGTCCTGACGTCCGAGCAGCTCACGTCCCTCGACAAGGGGCTCGTCAACCTCGAGCTGACGCTCTTCGGCGAGGGGCAGCGCGGGGACCGGCCCTACGTCGGGGCGAGCACGATCATCGAGCTCGACCCCGCGGAGCTGGGCGAGGACTGGGTGCAGGTCCGCGTCCCCGTCGACGAGCTCGACTTCTACACCGAGGTCACCTACGACCGCACGCCCGCCGAGCTCGACGAGTACGCCGACCTTCTCGTGGCGGGGCTGCGCATCAACCCCGAGTCCGCGGACGGCACGACGGCGCGCCACCACCTGCTCGACGACTTCGTGCCCGGCCAGATCCCGGAGATCTTCAAGGAGATGGGGATCGCGTTCTCACTCATCGAGGTGGGGCGCGCGGCCCCGGCCGACGGCTCCTAGAGGAACGCGACCGCACGTCCCGGCGCGCCCGTCGCGCCCAGGACCTTGAGCGGCAGGAAGACGAACGTGGCCCCGCGGTGGGGCAGCTCGGCGAGCCCCGCGAGGCACTCGACGAACACCGCCCCCGTGCCGAGCGCCGCGACGTGCACAGCCTGCCCGCCCTGCGCGGGGCCCATCGACGCGCCGTCCGTGCCGAGGCAGCGCACCCCGCGCCCGATCACCAGCTCGATGGTCTCGACGGACGGGGCCGGCCACGCGGGTGCCGAGCCGTGCACGACGGCGTCCCGCAGGTACGCGTCGCCCGCTCGCCCCGGCAGGTAGTGCCGGTCCCAGCCGGTGCGCCACAGCACGATCTCTCCGGGTCGCAGCTCGCCGTGCTCGGCCTCCCACGCGTGCACCACGTCCGGGGTGATCAGGGGGCTCGTGCCGGGCTCGGACTCGAGCAGCGGCACGTCGATCACGGCCGCCGGGCCGATGAGCTGGGCCAGGGGCACGCCGTCGACGTCCACCTCGCCCCAAGCCCCCGCGAAGTCCAGCCCCGACCCGGGCGGGGGGATGAAGTGGCTCGGCGCGTCCACGTGGGTGCCGGTGTGCTCGTCGATCGCCATCCACCGGGTCGCATAGGGCCCCAGCCGCGACTCGGGGGCGTCCGCGCCCTCGTGCGTGCGCCCGTACCAGGTGTACGTCTGGTGCTGGAAGGGCACGTGCGTGGGCCACGAGGCGGGCAGGTGCTCCGCGACGGGGACAGACAGGTCGACGACGCGCCGGGCGGACAGCTCGCTCACGATGGGCTTCCCGTTCTCGCGGGCGGCGCGCCGTCGCGCCGCGTCTGATGCGCAGGCCTCGAGGATATGGCCGATGCCGCTCCGCGTCCCGGGGCCGCGCGGGGTATGCGCTGTCGGCCTGGGACCGCACCGTGCGAGCATCGCGAGGTGCGCCCCCACATCCTGAGCGACGACGTCGTGACACTCAGCCCGCCGGTCTTCGCCGACTGCGACGCGATCGCCGAGGCGTGCCAGGACCCCGAGGTCGCGGCGTGGACCACCGTGCCCTCGCCGTACCTGCCGGAGCACGCGCGGGGGTTCGTCACGCACGTGCAGGACGCGTGGGCGCTCGTGCGCTCGAACCCGCCCGCCGGGCTCGAGGTCGAGGCGACGTGGGCGGTGCGCCAGGGCGGGTCGGAGGCCCCCGTCGCGGGCATGGTGGGGCTGCGGCTCGAGGGCACAGGCTCGGCCGAGCTCGGCTACTGGCTCGCCCCGCACGATCGCGGGCGGGGCCTCATGCGCCGCGCCGCGCTGCTCGCACTCGACTTCGGGTTCGCCCCGGACGGGCTCGACCTCGAGCGCGTCGCGTGGCAGGCCTTCGTGGGCAACTGGGCGTCGTGGTCAGTCGCGTGGCGGTGCGGTTTCACGTTCGAGGGCCAGGTGCGCGGGCACGGCCTCCAGCGCGGGAAGCGCCGCGACGCGTGGCTCGGCACGCTGCTGCGTGACGACCCGCGCGAGCCGCGCGCGCCGTGGCCCGGGACGGCCCTGGTCGCACCCACACCCCCGGAGGGGTGAGGATAGGCGGGTGACCCACGACGACGCCGCTCTCGACCCCGCCAACCCCTTCGCCGCACCCTCGGCGCTGCCCTTCGGGCTGCCGGACTTCGCCGCGATCCGCACCGAGCACTACCTGCCCGCGATCCGGGCCGGCCTCGCCGAGCAGCTCGCCGAGCTCGACCGCATCGCGACCGACCCGGACGAGCCCACGGTCGAGAACTACCTCGAGGCGTGGGAGCGATCGGGCCGGCTCGCGCACCGGGCCGTCACGGCGTTCTACAACCAGGCGTCCGCGGACTCGACGCCCGAGCTCGACGCGATCGAGGAGGAGCTCGCGCCCCTGCTCGCTGCTCACCACGACGCGATCTACCTCGATCTGCGGCTGTTCCAGCGCGGCGGGGACCTCGCGGCGCGCGTCGAGCGCGGCGAGATCACGCTCGACGCCGCGCAGGCGTGGCTCATGGACACGCTCAAGCGCGACTTCGTCCGTGCCGGGGTGCGGCTCGACGAGCCAGCGAAGGAGCGACTGCGCGCCCTCAACGCCGAGATCTCCTCGCTCGAGGCCCAGTTCGGTCGCACGCTGCTCGCCGAGCAGAACGCGGCGAGCCTCTTCGTCGAGGACGCCGCCGAGCTCGCGGGGCTCCCCGAGGACGCGATCGCCGCTGCCCGTCAGGCGGCCGCAGACCGCGGGCACACGAGCGGACACCTGCTCGAGCTGCAGCTGCCCACCCAGCAAGAGGCGCTCTCGGCGCTCGAGAACCGGGAGGTGCGCCGCCGGTTGTTCGAGGCGTCCGTGACGCGCGGCGGTCGCGGCGGTGAGCACGACACGCGCGCGATCGTGCTTCGGCTGGCCCGTCTGCGGGCCGAGCACGCGCAGCTGCTGGGCTTCGAGCACCACGCCGACTACGTCGCGCAGGACTCCACCGCCAAGACCGCGGACGCCGTCGAGGCGATGCTCGCCCGTCTCGCTCCCGCCGCCGCGGCCAACGCCCGGCGTGACGCAGCAGTCCTCCAGGAGAGCCTCGAGGCCGAGACGCCCGGGGCGACGCTCGAGCCGTGGGACTGGGAGTTCGTCTCCGAGCGCGTGCGTCGCGAGCGTTACGAGCTCGACGACGCGCTGCTGCGCCCCTACCTCGCGCTCGACCGCGTGCTGCGCGACGGGGTGTTCGCGGCCGCGAACCGTCTGTACGGGATCAGCTTCACGGAGCGCGAGGACCTCGTGGGCTACCACCCTGACGTGCGCGTCTTCGAGGTCGCGGAGGAGGACGGCACCCCGCTCGGGCTGTTCCTGGGCGACTTCTTCACGCGCGCGAGCAAGCGCGGCGGGGCGTGGATGAACAACCTCGTGGACCAGTCGCACCTCCTGGGCGAGCCGCCCGTGGTGGTCAACAACCTCAACATCCCCAAGCCCCCGCCCGGTCAGCCCGCACTCCTCGCGTGGGACGAGGTCATCACGCTCTTCCACGAGTTCGGCCACGCGCTGCACGGGCTGTTCTCGGACGTGCGTCACCCCTCGCAGTCCGGCACGGAGGTCCCGCGGGACTTCGTCGAGTACCCGTCCCAGGTCAACGAGATGTGGGCGTGGGAGCCGCAGATCCTCGCCGCGTACGCCGTGCACCACGCGACGGGCGAGCCGATGCCCGCCGAGTGGGTCGAGCGCAAGCTCGCGTCGCGACTGTGGGGCGAGGGGCAGCGCACCACGGAGTACCTCGCCGCGGCGATCCTCGACCAGGCGTGGCACCGGCTCACGCCGGAGCAGGTGCCGGACGACGTCGAGCAGGTCGAGCCGTTCGAGGCGGCGGCGCTGGCCGACGCCGGGATCGCCCTCGACCTCGTCCCCCCGCGGTACCGCACGACGTACTTCAACCACTCGTTCGGTGGCGGCTACTCGGCGGCGTACTACTCCTACATCTGGTCCGAGGTGCTCGACGCGGACACCGTCGAGTGGTTCGGCGAGAACGGCGGTCTCGACCGCGCGACCGGGGAGCGGTTCCGGCGCACCCTGCTCGGGCGCGGTGGCTCGATCGACCCGATGCTCGCGTTCGGCGAGCTGCGGGGGCGTGAGCCACGCATCGAGCCGTTGCTCGTCCGCCGCGGCCTCGACGTCGTGG
>JAAYZM010000181.1 GCA_012514835.1 Actinomycetales bacterium | reverse complement strand
TTCAACGAGCGCGGGCAGCCGTGGCGTCTGCGGGACTAGAGACCGTGTCCAACCAGCCCACGGCGTAGCGACGAAGCTGGGCGATTCCCCGCGCCCCGCACGGCGGGCCAGGAACGCCCGTAGGGGCCGAGGTGAGGCGTTCCTCAAAGGCGTCCCCCGTGGTTGCTAAGGTCGGTCACGAACCAGCGGAATCGACGGACTTCCCCGGCGCCCTAGGCGCACGCGGACATGTCCCCTCCGCACGACACGTCGTGCTGCCAGGGGACATCGATGCCACACCTCGCCGTTCGCCTCTCCGCAGGCGAGCTGGTCGAGCTCGCCAGGACGAGCCAGTCCGCACTGGAGCGACTCTTGGCCCAGCACCTCGTGCAGCACGGCGTCGGACGCCCCTCGGCCGCGGAAGTCCGGTCGTGGCACGCGTCGCTGCCGGTCCTCGCGCGCGACCTCGCCGACGCAGGCTTGTCGGACATCGAGGTGCTCCTCGAACATCGCCTGCCGCTGACGTCCCGCAGGGCCGACGTCATCCTCGCCGGGAGGCATGCGCGCACCGGTGCCCCGCACTTCCTCGTCGTCGAGCTCAAGCAGTGGGGGAGAGCACACTCGCTCGGAGGCAGCGTGGAGCTCGTCGAGGTGCCCGGCGCCGCGTTCCCGCACGCGCTGCACCCCAGCCTCCAGGTCGACGGCTACGTCCAGTACCTCGAGGACTTCGTGCCGGCGCTCGGACCGGACAGCGTCGCAGGAGGCACGATCGACGGCCTTGCCTACCTGCACAACGCGAGCGAGGCCTCCGTCGCAGACCTTCTCGCGTCCGAACCCGCGCGGGTCCGCCGGCTGTTCACGGGGGACCGGCGCGGTGAGCTCATCGCCGAGCTGCAGCGTCAGTTCGCGCCCGGCTCGGGGGCTCAGAGCGCAGACCTGCTGCTTGGCGCAGCGGTGGCGCCGTCCAAGCAGCTGCTCACTCTCGCGGCCGCCGAGATCCGGGAACGCGAACAGTTCGTCCTGCTCGATGAGCAACGCGTCGCGTTCGAGCTGGTCCGAAGGGCCGTGTCGAACGCGCGCCGGCTCGACACGAAGTCGGTCGTGATCGTCACCGGCGGTCCCGGGACCGGGAAGTCGGTCATCGCGCTGTCGCTGCTCGGCGAGCTCTCACGGGAAGGGCGCAGCGTCCTGCACGCGACCGGCTCGCGGTCCTTCACCCAGACCTTGCGGAAGGTCGCGGGGCACCGCGCCCCTCGGGTCCAGAAGCTCTTCACCTACTTCAACAGCTTCATGCAGGCCGATCGCAACGGGCTCGACGTGCTCATCTGCGACGAGGCGCACCGCATCCGGGAGACCTCCGTCAGCCGCTACACACCGAAGGTCATCCGGGACAGGGCGCTGCCGCAGGTCGAGGAGCTCATCGACGCGGCGCGCGTCCCGGTGTTCCTTCTCGACGAGCACCAGGTCGTGCGGCCGGGGGAGATGGGGTCCGTCGCAGACATCCGTGCCGCGGCTGCGCGACGAGGCCTTGACGTCGTCCAGGTCGACCTTGACGCGGAGTTCCGGGCCGGTGGGTCCGCCGCGTACAGCGCGTGGGTACGCCGTCTCCTCGGCCTCGAGGAGGGCGGAGCGATCGGGTGGGAGGACGAGGAGTCCTTCACCGTCGAGGTCGTCGACTCGCCGCACGAGCTCGAGTCGCGACTTCGCGACAGACTCGTCGACGGTCGCGGGGCCCGGATGACGGCGGGTTTCTGCTGGCCCTGGAGCGACCCGAGCCCGAGTGGCGACCTTGTCCGTGACGTCCGCATCGACGGGTGGGAACGCCCATGGAACGTCAAGGGCGACAGGTCGGTCGGTGGCGCGCCACCCGCAGCGCTCTGGGCGACTCAGGACGGTGGCTTCGACCAGGTGGGGTGCGTCTACACCGCCCAGGGCTTCGAGTACGACTGGAACGGGGTGATCCTCGGCCCGGACCTGGTGTGGCGCGACGGGCAGTTCGTCTCGCGCCGCGAGTTCAACAAGGACCCGGACTTCCGCTCGGCCAAGCGGGTCTCGGACGAGGAGTTCGACCGACTCGTGCGCAACGTCTACAAGGTGCTCCTCACCCGCGGGATGGTCGGCACGATCATCTACTCGACCGACCCGGAGACCCGCGCCGCACTGCGTGCGCTGGTCAACCCGTGAGCTAGGACTTCTCGGGGGCGCGGCCCTGGAACTCCTCCGCCGTGAACCGGCGGGCGGAGTCACTGAGCTTGGCGTTCGCCTCAGCTCCGACGTCGAGCCCCAGCACGTCCGCGAGCCTGAGCAAGTAGATCAGCACGTCACTGATCTCCTCGGCCGCTCGCTGCCGCTTGCGGGGGTCCGCGAAGTGCTCACGGGCCTCGTCCGCCGGGACCCACTGGAACAGCTCAGCAAGCTCACCGACCTCGCCGACGAGCGCGAGGACGAGCGACTTGGGGTCGTGGAACTTCTCCCACCCTCGTTCTCGGGAGAACTCGCGGATCCGGGTCACAAGGGCGTCGATCGAGTCGACGTCGGGCGTCGAGTGCGAGGTCATGGACCCCAGGGTTCCACGGACCGAGGGTTAGACGGTCTAGCGCGACTTCTACGACGGGCCATCTGTTCCAAGCGCCGCACCTGCCCGAACCCTGAGACACCTCCAACCTTCCTTGCCCCACCCCCTCCCGCTCCCTACCGTGCGCGACCCGAGAGGGCTCGCCGTCGGCGGGCTCGCGCCAACCGACAGGGGAGCCAGAAGTGTCCGACCGCATCATCCTCAGCGCCTTCGACATGACGTGCGTGACGCACCAGACCACGGGCCTGTGGCGGCACCCGGACAACCGGGCGCACGAGTACAACACCCTCGAGTACTGGACCAACCTCGCTCAGCTGCTCGAACGCGGCACGTTCGACACCTTGTTCATCGCCGACGTCGTCGGGCTCTACGACGTGTACAAGGGCTCGGCCGAAGCAGCGT
>JAAYZM010000180.1 GCA_012514835.1 Actinomycetales bacterium | reverse complement strand
TACGAGGTCCGACGGCGGTTCCGCGGGAACCAGGTCACCATCCGGGTGTCCAACCCGGAGCACGTGCAGACCGGGGTGCGCTCGCTCACCGTGGACGGAGCGCCGGTGGACGGGGACGTCGCGCCCGAATCGCTGCTGCGCGACGGTGCCGTCGTGGAGGTGGTGCTCGGGTGAGCGCCGCCGAGGGGGCAGGCGGCGCGACTCGCGTCGCGGAGGACACCGTGCCGGAGACCGCCGTCGTCGGCGAAGGGAACGGTGCCCGGGAGAACGGCGGCGCCGCGGGGAACGGTGCGCCGGAGGGCGCCGTCATCGGCGCGAATGCTGCGTCGGCCGCTCGGCCTGGCGAGCTCGTGCTCGTCTCGGAGGGCTGGCGGCTCGGCGTGCTGCCGGGGCTAGGCGGGTGCTGGTCGTTCGGGCAGATCCGCGTGGGCGATCAGTGGGTGGACCTGCTGCGCCCCACGCCGGACGCGTCGCTCGGCAACCCGGAGGACGCGGCGAGCTTCCCACTGCTGCCGTGGTCCAACCGCATCCGCGACGGCGTGCTCGAGTGGGACGGCCGCACGCACCAGCTGGTGCGTAACGGCGCCGACGGCACGGCGATCCACGGGGCGGTGCGCCAGCTGCCGTGGCAGGTCGCGCTGCGGGACACGTGCTCGGTGGTGCTGCAGCTGTCCACGTGCGACGTGGTGGGCGTGAACTGGCCGTGGGAGTTCTCGGCACGGCAGGTGATCTCGCTGGTGGGGAGCACGCTCGAGGTGCGGCTGTCGGTGACCAACGAGGACTCGGTGGCGTTCCCCGTGGGGCTCGGGCACCACCCGTACTTCCAGCGCGTGCTCGGCAGCGAGGACGCCGTGCTGCACGTGGACGCGTCGGCCGGGTATGCGCTCGAGGCGGGCATGGCGTCCGCTGCGGCGGGCGAGGTTCCCGCGCGGGCGGACTACCGGGCGCCGCGGCCCCTGGGCGCGGACTTCGTGGACGACGTCCTCACGGGCCTGGGGCCGACGGCGGCACGCTGGCAGTACCCCGACGTGGGCGTCGAGGTCTCGTTGGCGGCCGACCCGGAGTTCTCCCACCTCGTGGTCTACGAGCCGGTGGGCCGCGACCACTTCGCCGTGGAACCCGTCACGCACGTCAACGACGGCATCGCCCTGCACGCCCGCGGCGTCGAAGGCACCGGCGTCCGAGTCCTACCCCCGGGCGAGACCTACGCCGCCACCTTCACCCTCACCTTCCGCCCCACCTCCTCCTCCCGCTGACTTCGGCAGTTGCGGCTGAGTTCGGCACGTGCGCGTGCCGAAGTGGGCGGAAACTACCGAAGTCAGCGGAGAGAAATGCGCGGAGGCGTGGGCCCTCCGTGGGGCTTACGCGCCTGCGGCGGTACCCGCTGCCACGACGTCGGAAGGACGCCGGACCCAGTTCTCGAGGCGCGGGCGCACCCAGTACACGGTCACAACGGCAACCAGCGCACCACCGAGCGAGTTGATCAGCACGTCCGTGAGCGTGGCGACCCTCCCCGTGCGAATCAACCACTGTGCCGCCTCGATGAGTACCGCCACCGCAAGGCAGATCAGCGCCGTGTCTCGCACTCCCCACCGCGGCCAGAGCAGCGGCACAGAGCACGCGAGCCACGAGAGCAGCACCAGGTTGATCACGAGCTGCGTGGTCTCACCCCACGAGGGGAAGGACTCGACAACCGCCGCGAGGTCCCGGGGCACGTCGAAGGAAACATAGCGCTCCGGCGCCGGGGCCCCGTACGTCAGGAGTGTCACGGCGAGGATCAGCGCCGCCCCGGACCCGAGGATTCCTCGCAGAACCGCGCGG
>JAAYZM010000179.1 GCA_012514835.1 Actinomycetales bacterium | reverse complement strand
GACCGTCAAGCACGAGGTCGGTCACTTCTACCAGGGGGCCGTGATCGCGGCGCGGGCCGACGCCGCCGGCGGGTGGTGGAACGCCTACTGGGAGCTCGACGCCGTGCTCGGCTCGGCCTTCGGCTCGACGTGGATGGAGCGCTCGGCCGACTGCGTCGCGCTGCACCTCGGGGCCGACTGGACCAACTACACCTCCGAGTGCTCCGCGCCCAGCCAGCAGGCCGCGGTCGAGGCGCTCGTCGGGCTGCGCTTCCCCGGCTGACGGCGCAGCTCGCGGTCGCCCGTCGCGCGGGCCAGGACGACCCTCCTCGCCGGCTCGGCCGCGCGCAGCGCTGGAGGTCCTGCGTGAGCTGACCTGGGGGTCTCCGCCCTGGCGCACACACGATTGCGGGCTCGACGTTGACTTCCCAGTGTGACCTGTGTCATGGTTCCGCGCAATCGATTGCGGGTCCGGAGGGTTCCCCACGCGGTCCGCCGCTGGAGGTCCCCCTGGCCGCCCAACCACGATGCCGTGGAAGAGAGGTTGCGGTGCGCGTGACACCACTTGCCGTCGAGATGCTCGACATCGTCAAGACCTACGGCAGCAACCGTGCCAACGACGGCGTGAGCTTCGGCCTCGCCGAGGGCGAGATCCACGCCCTGCTCGGCGAGAACGGTGCGGGCAAGACGACGCTCATGAGCATCCTCTACGGCCTCACCCGCCCCGACAGCGGAGAGATCCGCGTGCACGGCGAGCGCCACGACATCACGACGCCGCACCGCGCGCTCGAGCTCGGCATCGGCATGGTCCACCAGCACTTCATGCTCGTGCCGAGCTTCACCGTCGCAGAGAGCGTCGTGCTCGGCACGGGAGCCCGCCGGCGCCGCTTCGACCGCACCCAGGCCGAGGAGCAGGTCGCAGCGTGCGCACGGCAGCACGGGATCGACATCGACCCACGCGCGCTCGTCGACGACCTGCCCGTGGACTCCAAGCAGCGCGTCGAGATCCTCAAGCTGCTGTTCCGGGGCGCGCGCACGCTCATCCTCGACGAGCCGACCTCGGTGCTCGGGCCCGTCGAGTCCGCCGCGCTGTTCGACACCCTCGACGCCCTCCGGGCGGGCGGTGCCTCGATCGTCATCGTCACGCACAAGCTGCGCGAGGTCATGGCGATGGCCGACCGCGTCTCGATCATGCGTGCCGGACGCACCGTGCTGAGCGCGAGCCGCGGGGAGTACGACGCACAGTCCCTCGCCCGGGCGATGGTCCCCGAGGAGGTGCGCCCCCTTCCCGCGCGCGCCGCGCCCGAGGTCACGACGACGGCGCCGCGGCTCGCGGTACGCGAGCTCGTCGCCCGCACCGAGACGGGAGCCCTCGCGGTCGACCACGTCTCGCTCGAGGTACGCCCTGGCGAGGTGCTCGGTGTCGCGGGCGTCGCGGGCAACGGCCAGCAAGAGCTCATGCGCGCCCTCGCCGGTGTCCTGCCCGTCGAGTCCGGGAGGATCGAGCTCGACGGCACCGACGCGACGAGCATGCCGGTCCGGGCCCGACGCCGCCGCGGCATGGCCGTCATCCCCGACGACCGCCATGCCTGGGGCATCGCCCCCTCGATGAGCGTCGCGGAGAACCTCGCCCTGACCCGCGTCGGCGCACGCGAGACGGGCGGGCGGCGCTTCGACGTCGGCTCACGCGCGGCCCGCACCGCTGAGCTCGTCGCCGAGTACGAGGTGCGACCGCCCGACCCCTCGCTCCCGATCGGCGCGCTCTCGGGCGGCAACCAGCAGAAGGTCGTCATGGCCCGCGAGCTCGAGCGCGAGCCGGCGCTCGTGCTCGTCGCCAACCCGACCCAGGGCCTCGACGTCGGGGCGACCGCGCTCGTGCACCGCAAGCTCCTCGAGGCACGCAACCGCGGTGCGGGCGTGCTGCTCGTCTCGGGCGACATCGACGAGCTCCTCGAGGTCTCGGACCGGCTCGTCGTGCTGTTCCGCGGCCGCATCGCGTACGAGTCGGCGACCCACGCTGCGGACGCGACCCGCATCGCGCACGCGATGGCGGGCACCGACGAGGAGGAGGCCAGGACGGCATGACGACCCTCACGACTCGCCTCTTCACCCGCCCCGAGACGCGGCGCTGGGCCATCACGGGCCTTGCGGTCCTCGCCTCGCTCGCAGTGCTCGTGGTCGTGGTTGCCGCACTCGGTGCCAACCCCGCGCGGGCCGCAACCTCGCTCCTGCGCGGTGCGCTCGGCTCACGCTTCGGGCTCGGGGAGACCCTGACGATCGCGAGCGTGCTCATGCTCACGGGCCTCGCTGCCGCGATCCCCTTCCGCGCAGGCCTGTGGAACATCGGCGGCGAGGGACAGATGTACGCGGGCGCGGTCGCCACCACGGCCGTCGCCTTCGGGCTGCCCGCTGGCGTCCCGCACGCGGTGCACGTCCTCGCGTGCCTCGCCGCAGGCGTCGTCGGCGGCGCCCTGTGGGGCCTCGTGCCGGGCCTGCTCAAGGTCCGCTTCGGGGCGAACGAGGTCATCACGACGCTCATGCTCGTGTACGTCGCGATCTACCTCGTCGACGGCGGCATCTCCCACTGGTGGCCGAGCCGCGCCCAGACCACCCCGCCGATCCCCGAGTCCGCGACACCGGCGACGATCCTCGCGGGCATGTCCGTGACGTGGGCGAGCCTCGCGGCGGTGCTCGCGGTCCCCCTCGCATGGTTCGTGCTCTTCCGCACCCACCTCGGCTTCGAGATCCGCGCGACGGGCGACAACGTGCGTGCCGCCCAGCTCGCGGGCATCGAACCGCCGCGCGTGCGCGTGCTCGCGTTCGTGATCGGAGGTGCCTTCGGTGGCGCCGCGGGTGCGATCGCCGTGATCGCGATCAGCCAGGCGCTCGTGTCGAACTTCTCGGGCAGCTTCGGCTACATCGGCATCGCGGTTGCTCTCATGGCCCGCCTGCACCCCGCGTGGATGGTCGGCTCGGCGCTGCTGTTCTCGGTGCTGCGCGTCGGGGCCAACCAGATGCAGGTCTCGACGGGCCTCGACCCCTCGAGCGGTGACCTGCTCGTGGCCGTGTTCGTCCTGACGCTCATGGCTTTCCACGTGATCCGCGTCAAGCAGCTCGACTCGATGAGGAGGTGACGAGATGACCGACACGCAGGTCGTGACGCTCGTCGTCGTCGCGATCGCCGTCGCGATGCCCGTGCTGTGGGCGACGCTCGGCGAGCTCGTCTCGGAGAAGGCGGGCATGATCAACCCCGGGATCGAGGGGGTCATGCTCACCTCGGCGCTCGTCACGACGATCGCCTACCGTGCGACTCAGTCCGTCGCGCTCGCGCTGCTCGCGGCCGTGCTCACGGGCGTCGCGTGCGGGCTGCTGTTCGGGTTC
>JAAYZM010000178.1 GCA_012514835.1 Actinomycetales bacterium | reverse complement strand
GTCGAGCGCCTCGAGGTGGGCGACCCCGAGGTCGACGACCTGCTCGCTGTGGCGCACCCCGCCGCGGACACTGACACCGCCGACCCACGGCTGTTCGGCTGGTGGGGACTACGGGACGGGTCGGCGCTGGTCGCCGTCGTCGGCGCCCTGCGGTTCGCGCCAGGACTGCCGCCCTACCTCGTCTCCGTCGCCACGCACCCTGAGCACCGCGGGCGCGGGCTCGCGGGACGTGTCATGGCTGCGGCGGTGCGCGACGGCCTCGCGGAGTCGCCGCAGGTCGGCACGGGAGTGAGCCTCGCGCTGTACGCGAGCAACGACCGGGCGCGACGCGTCTACCTGCGCCACGGCTTCGAGCTGCGTCACCAGTTCGAGTCGCTGCGCAACACCCGCTGAGGCCGTCACCAGCGCGTGGGCGGCGGGATCTCCTCGTGGAGCCCCTTGTGGCGGCGCTCCAGGGCGTCGGCCTCCTCGTCCACCACGATCTCCGTGTTCGGGGCGGTGCGCCGCTCACGGCGGTACGCCCAGCGCGCGAGGTAGACCAGCGCCGGAAGTGACGCTGCGAGCACCACGCCGGTCTGCCAGAAGGACCAGACGCGGCTCGGGTCCTGCTCGCGCGAGGAGTACACGAGGATCACGAGCGTGGCGAACGTCGTGATCCACAGCACGCCGAGGACGAGCACCAGGGTGTGCCAGCCGCCCCGCAGCCACATGCGCCCGGTGATGCGCACCATCAGTGCGAGATCCCGAGACGCTCGTGCGCGCGACGCAGGGGAGCGGGCGCCCACCAGTTCCAGCGGCCCAGGAGCGTCATCGTCGCGGGCACGAGGAGCAGCCGCACCAGTGTCGCGTCGATCAGCACGGCCACCGCGAGCGCGAAGCCGACCTCCTTGATGACCAGGAGCCGGCCGAACATGAAGCCCGCGAACACCACGATGATGATCGCTGCGGCGGACGTGATGATCCGCCCGGAGCGCTGGAGGCCCTCGCGCACGGCGTCATCGTTGGGGTAGCCGGCGTCGTGCAGCTCCTTGATGCGTGCGAGGAGGAACACCTCGTAGTCCATCGCGAGCCCGAACGCGAACGCGACCACGAGCACCACCACGTACGTCTCGATCCCGCCCACGGGCGTGAAGCCGAGCAGGGAGGCAAGGTGCCCGTCCTGGAACGCCCATGTGAGCACGCCCAGGGACGCCGCGAGCGACAGCAGGTTGCACACGAGCGCCTTGATCGGCACCAGGACGGACCCGGTCATGAGGAACAGCAGCACCAGGACGGCGGCCGCGATGAGGCCACCGGCCAACGGTGCGCCGTCGGCGATCGCCTGCACGAAGTCGATCTGGACGGCCGCGGTGCCCGCTACGTACACGGGGAAGCCGGGGTCGAGGGCGCGGATCGCGCGGACGACGTCGCGCTCCACGGGACCGCCGTCGTCCGTCGAGCTCGTGTGCACCCCGATGATCACGACGTTCTCGAGCGGGACGGGCCCCTCGATCTCGGTGACCCCCGCGATGCCCTGCACGGTGGGTACCCACGCGAGGCCTTCCGCGAGGGTGGTCTCGGCGACCACCTGGATCGAGGCGGACGTCGCGTCGGGGTACTGCTCCGCGACCTGCGCCACGTACTCGCGCTGCGCCGAGTCCGAGGGGAGCAGCTGCAGGGTCGTGTTGCGCAGGTCGAGGTGCGCGATCGGTGACGCGAGGATCGCGAGCACGGCGACAGTCCCGCCCAGCACGAGCCACGGTCGGCGCTGCACGCGCGCGGTGAGCGACGCGATCCAGCCGTGCCCGCCCTGCGCGCCCTGCACGTCCGCGGTGCGGCTCACGACGTTCCGCACGCCCGGGATCCTGCTCAGCAGGGTCGGGCGCACGAGGCGGCGCCCGAACAGCACGAGGAGCGCGGGGACCAGAGTGAGTGCCGTCGCGAGAGCGATGAGGATGACCGAGAGCCCCGCCGCGCCGAATCCCCGCAGGATGGGCGGGGAGAACAGGAGCAGGCCACCCGTCGAGATGGCGATCGTCACGGCGGAGAACGCGACGGTGCGGCCCGCCGTGGACATGGTCGTGGCCAGCGCGGTGGCGACGGCCCCGTCACCGCGACGACGCCGCACGCGGGCGCCGTCGTCGGCGGACACGAGCGCCGCGAGCTCTTCGCGGAAGCGAGAGACGATCAGCAGGCCGTAGTCGATCGACAGTCCGAGGCCCAGGACGGTGACGACGTTCACCACGGACGCGTCGAGAGGCATCACGTAGGAGAGCGCCACGAGGGTGCCCAGCCCACCTGCGACGGACGCGAGCGCCCCCGCGAGGGGCATCGCGGCCGCGAGGAAGCCGCCGAACACGAGCACCATGACCACGAGCGCGAGCGGCAGGGCGATCGTCTCGCCCGTGACGAGGTCTTCCTCGACCTGGCTGACGATCTCCTCGTAGATCAGCGACATGCCGCCCACGCGGCCCGTCGCGTCCGGTGCCACCTTCTCGAGCGACGCGGGGATCGCCTCGAGGGCGCGCTGCACCTCGACCAGCGCGGCGTGCTCGGCCGTCTCGGACAGGTCGACCGCGAGCGTGACGATGATGAGGAAGCCGTTGCCGTCCTGCGCGATGAACGGTTGGGCCGCGGGGTTCGTCGTCGTCCCCGGAAGCACGAACGGGGACAGCACGCTCGCGACACCCTGGATCTGGGACAGGTCGATGTGGGTCGGGAAGATCGCTTCGTGCATCCCCTCGGTGTCCGCCGGTGCGCCGTCGAGCACGAGGGTGAGCGACGGCCCGCTCGCGCGCAGCTCGGTGAGGATCCGCTGGGCGTGGTCGGACTGCGAGTTCGGGACGGTGGGGGCCGCGCTCTCGAGGCGGTCGAACAGGCTCGCGCCGCCCGCACCCGTCATCGCGATCGCGAGCCCGAGCGTCGCCAGGACCACCCAGACCAGGACGGTCGTCTTGGGGTGGCGGGAGATCGTCCTGCCGAGGGCGTCGAACACGCGGGCCAGCATGACACCTGCGCACCCTGCGGTGCCACCTGCTGCCGTGGCTCGTGCGCGGTCCGCACCGGGTGTCCTCGGCGGTGCGTAGGCTCGCCCCATGGACCTGTTCGACTCGGTGAGCCGCGCGCCGTCGGGGATTCCTGACGTGGGCGAGCACAGCCCGCTCGCCGTGCGCATGCGGCCCCGGTCGCTCGACGAGGTGGCCGGGCAGGCGCACCTGCTCGAGCCGGGTTCGCCGCTGCGCAGGCTCGTGGAGCCGACGTCGGACGCACAGCGCCGCACCGCCCCGAGCTCGGTGATCTTGTGGGGGCCGCCCGGGACGGGCAAGACGACCCTCGCGTACCTCGTGGCGCAGTCCTCCGGGCGCCAGTTCGTGGAGCTGTCCGCGGTGACGGCGGGGGTCAAGGACGTCCGCGAGGTGGTCGAGGGTGCCCGACGGCGCCTCACGAGCGACGGTTCCGAGACGGTGCTGTTCATCGACGAGGTCCACCGGTTCACCAAGACGCAGCAAGACGCCTTGCTGCCCAGCGTCGAGAACCGCTGGGTGACCCTCGTCGCGGCCACCACCGAGAACCCGAGCTTCTCCGTGAACTCCCCGTTGCTGTCCCGGTCGCTGCTGCTGACCCTGCAGTCGCTCTCGGACGCGGACGTCGCGGGGCTCGTCTCGCGAGCCGTGACTGATCCGCGCGGGCTCGGTGGTGCCGTATCGCTGGCCGACGACGCCGCCGAGCACCTCGTGCGGCTGGCCGGCGGGGACGCGCGCAAGGCGCTCACGATCCTCGAGGCCGCCGCGGGTGCGGCGCTCGACGAGGTCGTGTCCGACGGCGAGGAGCGGGCCGGTGAGTCGGTCGATGGTGACGGTCCCGCGGGGGCGTCGTCGTCGAACACCTCGCCCGGCCCCGTGCTGATCGACCTCGCCACCGTGGAGCGGGCGATCGACGTGGCGGCGGTGCGCTACGACCGCGCGGGCGACCAGCACTACGACGTGATCTCGGCGTTCATCAAGTCGTTGCGCGGCTCGCACGTGGACGCGGCGCTGCACTACCTCGCGCGGATGATCGCGGCGGGGGAGGACCCGCGGTTCATCGCGCGGCGCATCGTCATCGCGGCGTCGGAGGAGGTGGGGATGGCGGATCCTTCCGCGCTCCAGACGGCCGTGGCCGCGGCGCAGGCCGTCGCGCTGATCGGCATGCCGGAGGCGCGGATCATCCTGGGGCAGGCCGTGGTCCACGTCGCGACGGCGCCCAAGTCGAACGCGTCTTACGTCGCGATCGACGCCGCGCTGGCGGACGTGCGGGCCGGCAAGATCGGCACGGTGCCCGCACACCTGCGTGACGCCCACTACCCGGGTGCGAAGGACCTGGGCCACGGGACGAGCTACCGCTATGCCCATGACGCCCCGCACGCGATCGCTTCGCAGCAGTACCTCCCGGACGTCCTCACCGGTGCCCGGTACTACGAGCCGCACGACCGCGGCGCTGAGCGCGAGGTCGCGGCCCGCCTCGAGCGCATCCGCACGATCCTCGACCAGTAGCCAGCAACTCCGCGGAACACCACGCACTTCTGCGGAACACCACGCCCACCCACCCCCGTTGCGGAACACCACGCAACTCTGCGGGACGTCAGCGTCCGAAAAGTGCCCTTGCGGAACACCACGGGCCGCCCGTGTTCCGCAGAGTTCCAGGGGCGCGCGTGCAAATCGTCACTGCCGCCCGCTGGGCAGCCCGCGCGCCATGCGCCGTGCGCGCACGAGGCGCTCCTTCAGCAGTCGGCGAGAGTTGGGGGTCGCCACGTCGGCCGCCGTGATCGTGACCATGGTGTAGCCGAGCTCCTCGAGCGCTTGTCGCCGCGCCGCGTCCCGCTGCCTCCGGGCAGCGCTCGCATGGTGCCCGCCGTCGTACTCGGCCACGAGCAGACGCGTCGGATCCCGTAGATCTACGCGGGCCACGAACTTCCCGTCGTCGTCGAAGATCTCTTCGTTCACGGAAGGCACAGGGAGGCGAGCCTCGAGCCAGATGAGCCGTGTGAGGCTCTCCATCGGCGACTCGGCGCGCGCGTCCGCGAGTCGGATGACGGCGGTGACCTTCCGGATCCCGTGGCGGCGCTCCATGACCTGGGCGTACGTGCGGAGCTCGGCCAGGTCGACGATCCCAAGATGGGCGAGGCGGTCGACGGCTGCGACGGCGCGCCACTTGGGCTCGGTGCGCGCCAGGTCGAACGCGGTGCGCTCCGGCGAGGTGATGCTGAACCCGTCGAGCGTGACGATGTCGGTCTCGTCGAGGTCGCTACGCAGCGGGCGGATCCCCTCGACCTTGCGGATGTTGGCGTCACGGTTCATGCACAGCATCACGCGTGCCAGTTCGCCGTCGCTGTCTGGCCAGGGGACTGCGCCGTCGAAGTAGCGAATCGCACCGGGCTCGCCGATCTGCCGCAGCGTGTTGCGTTCGTAGCACCGGGCTGCGGCCCACCCGCCGAGGTGTGCCTGGGTTCCCGCGATGTGCGCCGCGATGCGCATGCGCACGTCAGGGTCGCGAGGGTCGGCCGAACCGTCGAGGTAGAGGTCGTGGTGGACCTTGATGTAGTCGCCGGAGTAGACAGCTTTTCGTCCCACTCCGGCGTTGTGGAGTTCCCTCGAGGTGAGAAGTCTTGGGGCGGGGATCGTCGTCATAGGGGGCAGACTTGCGGAACGGTGGGCCGATGGGAGCGCGCCAGCGCGGGCCCTGTGGATTGGGGCGCGCCGTTCGGGCCGACGGCGGTATGTGGATGGCCGTAGCGCTGACGCATTTGCGGAACACGGGCGGCCCGTAGCGTTCCGCAAGGGCCCTTTTCGTACACTGGCGTCCCGCAGAGTCGCGTGGTGTTCCGCAACGGTGAGTTGGCGGGCGTGGTGTTCCGCACAACGGCGTGGTGTTCGGCAACGCGGGATGCGCGGGCGTGGTGTTCCGCAACAGGGGAGGGCGGGCTGCGGGCGGTGGATCGGTGGGGCGCGGAAGGGTGAGAGCGGGGATGCGGTAGAGTTCTCGGGTTGCCGCGAGGCGACCGCCTGGGGTCTTAGCCATGAGGTCGGCCCCACTCCCGCCGGGATCATCCCGGGAATCGGGAGCGACGTATCAACGACAGGATGAAGCATTGAGCAGTGTTACGCGTGCGCGCCGCCAGGTGCGCCTCTCCCGCGCCCTCGGTATCCCGCTGACGCCCAAGGCAGTCAAGCACTTCGAGAAGCGCCCCTACCC
>JAAYZM010000022.1 GCA_012514835.1 Actinomycetales bacterium | reverse complement strand
GGCGGCATCTTCAAGCCGCAGGGCGAGGCGATCAACGCGGGCGCCGCCGACGACGTGCGCGTCCTCGTGGTGGGCAACCCCGCCAACACGAACGCCCTCATCGCCGCGGCCCACGCGCCGGACGTCCCGGCCGCGCGCTTCACGGCCATGACGCGCCTCGACCACAACCGCGCGCTCACGCAGCTCGCGCAGAAGACGGGCTCGTCGGTCGCGGACATCGAGCGCCTCACCATCTGGGGCAACCACTCCGCGACGCAGTACCCGGACATCTTCCACGCGTCGATCGCGGGTCGCCCCGCGGCCGAGGTCGTGAATGACCAGGCGTGGCTCGAGAACGAGTTCATCCCCACCGTCGCGAAGCGCGGCGCGCAGATCATCGAGGCCCGCGGGGCGTCGTCGGCGGCCTCCGCCGCGAACGCGGCGATCGACCACGTGTACTCGTGGGTCAACGGCACCCCCGAGGGCGACTGGACGAGCGCGGGCGTCGTGTCCGACGGTTCGTACGGTGTGCCCGAAGGCCTCATCTCGTCCTTCCCCGTCACGTCCGACGGCGGCGAGTGGCAGATCGTCCAGGGCCTCGAGATCGACGAGTTCTCCCGGGCACGCATCGACGCGTCCGTGGCCGAGCTCGCCGAGGAGCGCGAGGCGGTCAAGGGGCTCGGGCTCGTCTAGAGTCCGGCGCATGGTGGACCGGCGCGAGCCAGGCGACGGCGGCTCGGTCGTTGCGCTCGACGCGGTCCGCGTGACCTATCCCGGGGCTTCCTCCCCGGCGCTCGACGAGGTGAGCCTCGACATTCGCGCCGGGGAGGTCTTCGGGATCATCGGCGAGAGCGGCGCCGGCAAGTCGACGCTCCTTCAGCTCGTCCTGGGTCTCGTCGCCCCGGACGAGGGGACCGTCCGCGTCACGGGGCACGACGTCCCGGCGCTCGACCGGGCCGGGCTGCGCACCTTCCGGCGCGGCATCGGTGTGCTGTTCCAGGGCGTGCACCTGCTGAGCAACCGCACGGTCCGCGAGAACGTGTCCCTGCCGCTCGAGATCGCCCGCGGCGGTTCGCGGCGCGCGAAGGCCGAGCATCTCGAGACAGTCGAGGAGATGCTCAACTTCGTGGGGCTGTCCCACCGGGCCACCCACTACCCGGCGCAGCTCTCCGGCGGGGAGATCCAGCGCGTGGGCCTCGCCCGGGCGCTCGTGGCGCGCCCGCCGCTGCTGCTGTGCGACGAGCCCACGTCCTCGCTCGACGCCCGCACCACGGCGGACGTGCTGGGCGTGCTGCTGCGGGCCCAGCGCGAGCTCGGGACCACCATCGTGGTGGTCACCCACGACCTCGACGTCGTCCGCTCGCTGTGCGAGCGCGCGGCGCTGCTCGAGGACGGGCGCCTCGTCGAGGTGCTCGAGATCGACCGCACCGACTACCGCGCCCTGCCGAGCTATCGCGAGCAGGTCCGGCGGGAGCTCGGGCAGTGAGCGGGCTGGAGGAGCTGCTCGCGACGTACGGCGAGGACATGCTCGAGGCGCTCGCGCAGACCGGGTACATGCTGGCCGTGTCGATCGCGGCGGCCGTGCTCGTGGGTACGCCGCTCGGCGTCACGGTGTTCCTCACCCAGCGCGGCGGACTGCACGAGAATCGGGCCGTGTGGGCCGTGACGGACGCCTTCATCAACATCGTGCGGTCGTTCCCGTTCCTCGTGCTCGTCGTCTTCCTCATCCCGTTCACGCGCCTCGTCATGGGCACGAGCTTCGGCACCCAGGCGGCGTCCCTGCCGCTGTGCCTCGTGGCCGTGGCCGTGTACGGGCGGCTCACCGAGCAGATCCTGCGCGAGATCCCGCCGGGCATCTCGAAGGCCGCCCGGGCGATGGGCGCCACCACGTCGCAGACGGTCGCGAAGTTCTTGCTGCCCGAGGCGCGCTCGGGGCTCGTGTACGCGCTGACCTCGGCGGTCATCACCCTGCTGTCCTACTCGACCGTGCTCGGCGTGGTGGGCGGCGGAGGAATAGGTGACTTCGCGATGCGTTATGGCTACCAGGAGTACAACGAAGGCCTGATGTACCTCGCGATCGTCGTGATCGTCGTCTGCGTCCTCGTGATCCAGTGGGCCGGTCACCGCACGTCGCGCTGGCTCGATCGCCGCTGATCCCGCGTCCTCTCCGCCTGCCCCGTCACCACCAAGGAGTTTCTGTGCGTCACCTCGCCCGCGTCGGTCTCGCTGCCGCGTCGCTGCTCGTCCTCGCCGCCTGCTCGTCCGCACCCTCGGACGAGGCCAAGACCTTGCAGGTGGTGGCCGTGCAGTCGCCCATGACGGACGTGGTCGAGGCCGCCGCGACTGCGATCGGGGACGGCTACGAGATCGAGCTGGTCCAGGTCTCCGACTACGTGACGGTCAACACGATGCTCGCCGCGGGCGACGTGGACGCGAACTTCTCCCAGCACGTGCCGTACATGGAGCTGTTCAACGCGGGCAACGACGCCGACCTCACGGGCGTCCAGCCGGTCTACAACTTCACGATCGCGTTCTACTCCAAGGAGTACGCGGACATCGCGGACCTGCCCCAGGGCGCGAAGGTCGCGATCGCCGACGACGCCTCGAACCGCGGCCGCGCCCTCAAGCTCCTCGCGGACGCGGGGCTCATCTCGCTCGACAGCGCGGTGGACCCGTACGCCTCGGACGTCGGCGACATCGTCGACAACCCCCTCGAGCTCGAGTTCCTGCAGGTGGGCATCCCGCTGCTCAACGCCGCGTACGACGAGGCCGACCTCGTGTTCCAGTGGCCCTCGCACATCGCGGCGCTCGGCCTCAACCCGCACGACCACGGGCTCATCACCGAGCTCGACGACCGCTTCGCCCTCTACCTCGTGGTGAACGGGAAGGACGCGGACTCTGAGGCGACCCAGGCGCTCAAGGCCGCCTTCGCGAGCGACGCCGTGCGCGAGGTCATCGAGGCGAACGAGACCATCGAGGTCGCTTTCTAGCCTCGACCGGCTCACCTCTGGTGCGGGGCGCGGGGCTGCGCGAGACTCGGGGGAGCGTGGCCGACGGCGGCCCCTTGCCCCGAAGGAGTGCGCATGACTCTCGAGACTGCCCTGCTGTTCGTCGTCGTCGTCGCGGGGGCCACGTGGGTCGGCGGGTCGATCGCGTGCACCGTGCTGGGTACGCGGATAGCCCGCTCGGGAGACACAGGGGCGCTCGGCCGGTACGCCGCGGAGTACGTGCAGGTGGCGCCGGGCCTGTTCGGTGGGACCGGGTTCCTCACGCTCGTCGCGGCCATCTGGCTCGTGGCCGTCTCCGACGGCCTCGACTTCGTCCCGTGGGTGATCATCGCCCTCGTGCTCTGGTTCGCCTCGCTCGTCCTCGCGGCCACGGCCGTCGGGTTCAGCTGGACCCGGATCGCCATCGCGCTGGGCCACACGCTCGGGAACGACGGCGGGGCGCGCACCCCGTCGGTCGACAGCGCGACCGCACCGGAGCTCGTGAAGCGGGCGCTGCGGCTCTCGTGGATCGACATCGCTCTGCGCGTCGTCGTCGTGCTCCTCGTGGTGTGGCAGCCCGCCTGACGAGGTGATCGGCCCGCCTCCCGCCGTCGGGCACGATGGAGGCATGCGAATCCCGCTCCGTGTCCGTCCCGGCGCCTCCCGCACCCGCGTGGGCGGAGCATACGGCGAGGGCGCAGACGCCCGGCTCGTCGTTGCCGTGAGTGCTCGTGCCGTGGACGGGGCGGCGACGAAGGCCGTGCTCGCCGCGGTCGCCAAGGCATTCGGTGTGCGGCCGCGCGAGGTCACCCTGGTGTCCGGGGCGACCTCGCGCGACAAGGTGGTCGACGTCGACCTGCCTGACGCCGACGCGACCTCTCGCCTGGCCGAGCTCCGCGACGGCGCGTGATCGCCCGCGCGGAACCTCAGGCGCGCAGCGTCAGGAGGGGATCATGCACAAGATCGTGCCGTCTCCGACGAGGGCGATGGCGACCCCGGCGGTGACCGGGGTGCTCAGCGGCGGTGCTCCCGCGGCACGAGCCTTGCGGAAGGTGATGACCGCACGCGCCACGAGGACGACACCGAAGCCCAGCGCGCCGGTGAGGAGGAGACCGCCGCGCGGTCCTGAGGACGCCAGGAGGCTGCCCGCGCCGACGAGGATGAGCACGATCCCGATCCCGAACGTCGCGAGCGGGCCACGCCCGGAGGGCGCCTCCTCGACCGGCTTCTCGTCCGGTGCGGGGGCTGGCAGGTCGGGGGGTGTGTGTTCCGCCCCACGATGCTCCTTGGTCACGGTGAGCGGGCCCGCCCAGGGTGGACGGGCCCGCGGGGGCGCACCGGACAATGCTCGCAAAAGGGGCGGTGTGTCAGCCCTTGACCGAACCGGACATGAGGCCGCCGATGAAGTAGCGGCCCAGCAGGATGTAGACGAGCAGGGTGGGCAGCGACGCGAGCAGGGCGCCCGCCATCGAGATCCCGTAGTTGGTCAGCAGCGCGCCGTTCGCGAGGTTGTTCAGCGCGAGCGTCACGGGGCCGTTCTGGCTCGAG
>JAAYZM010000177.1 GCA_012514835.1 Actinomycetales bacterium | reverse complement strand
GCGGCCGTGGGGCGTTCCCCGTGCAGCCGCGCGCGCCACAGGGCCTCGTCCGCGTAGATGTTGCCGACGCCGGACACGAGGGTCTGGTCCAGCAGGGCGCGCTTCGCGACGGTCCGACGACGGCGCATCGCGGCGGCCACCTCAGCGCGGTCGAGCGCCGGGTCGAGCAGGTCGCGGGCCACGTGCGCCACGGGGACCGGCACGAGGGGTGCCGTCGCGCCGAGTCCCCCCGGCTGGCCGTCCGGGGTGGGCGCGAGCTCTGCGACGGCGAGGTAGCCGAACGCGCGCTGGTCCACGAAGTCCAGCACCCCGCCGCCACCAGGGACCCCGCCGTCGTCGAGCTCGAGCCGGACGCGCAGATGGGTGCGGTTGGCCTCGTCGGGGTCGGGCACGGGTGGCACACCGGCCCGAGAATCGCCGTCGGACACGGCTGATGACCGCACGAGGAGCTGGCCGGACATGCCGAGGTGCGCGAGGAGCGCCTCGGCCGGCGGGCCGTCAGGTTCGCCCAGCTCGAGCCACAGGTACTTGCCGCGCCGGGCGGCGGCGGTGAGGGTGCGGCCGGCGAGGCGCGCGGCGAAGTCGACCGGTCCGGCCTCGTGGCGGCGCACCGAGTAGTCGCGGAACACGTGGGCGCGCGTGATGGTGCGGCCCAGCACGTGGCGGGCCAGCCCGTCGCGGACGGTCTCGACCTCGGGCAGCTCGGGCAAGGTCAGACGGGCTCGCGGGCAGAGAGCGTCTCGAACGCGGCCTGCGCGGCGATCTGCTCGGCGACCTTCTTCGCGTGCCCCTGGCCCGTCCCCCACGTCGCGCCGTCGACCACGATCCTGGCGGTGAACACGCGGTCGTGGTCCGGCCCCTCGCCCTCGACCTCATACACGGGGGCACCGAGCCCCAGACGCGCGGTGAGCTCTTGGAGGGACGTCTTCCAGCCGAGGCCAGCACCGAGCTCCGCGGCTCGCTCGAGCGTGGGCCCCACGAGCCGCTCGACGAGCGTGCGCGCGACCTCGAGCCCGTGGGAGATGTAGACGACGCCGAAGATCGCCTCGAGGGTGTCGGAGAGGATCGAGTCCTTGTCCGCCCCGCCCGTGGCCTGCTCGCCCTTGCCGAGCAGCACGAACGCACCGAGCCCGAGCTCGCGCGCGACCCCGGCGAGGGCCCGCTGCGAGACGGTCGCGGCACGCATCTTGGCGAGCTCACCCTCTGCGACGTCTGGGTGGCCCCGGTAGAGGGCCTCCGTGACGACGAGCCCGAGCACCGTGTCCCCGAGGAACTCGAGGCGCTCGTTGGTGGGCAGCCCACCGTTCTCGTGGGCGAAGGACCGGTGCGTCAGGGCAAGCACGAGAAGCTCGGCGTCCAGAGGGACGCCGAGCTTGTCGAGGAGCTGTTCAGCCGAACCGGCTACCACGGCGCGAGCCGTCGCGGCTCAGTCCTGGAGCTCGGAGCGGATGGCCTCGGCGTACAGCCGGCCCTTGTAGGCGCCGCAGCTCGCGCACGCCTGGTGGGGGCGCGTCGGGGCGTTGCAGCGGGGGCAGGTCGACAGCACGGTGGCAGTGGTCTTCCACTGCGAACGCCGCGCACGGGTGTTGCTGCGCGACATCTTGCGCTTGGGAACAGCCACGGCTAGCTCTCTTTCGTCTCGTCTTGCTTCTCGGCGAGGGTGCGGAGCGCACCCCAGCGCGGGTCGATGATCTCGTGCGCATGGTCCGGGTCCTCTGCGAGCCGCGCTCCGCACTCGGAGCACAGTCCCGGACAGTCCGGCTGGCACAACGGTCCAAACGGTAGCGCAGGCACCACCGTGTCCCGAAGCACGGGCTCGAGATCGGCCAGATCACCGTCGAGCTCGTGCACGTCCTCCTCGTCCGCCCCGTCCTCGCGCGCGACCTCGGCACGATCAGGGTAGGCATACAGCTCCGTGAACGGGACCTCGACATCCTCGAGGACCTCGTCCAGGCAGCGCACGCACTCCCCGACCGCACGGCCACGCACAGTTCCGGAGACGAGCACCCCCTCCATGACCGCCTCGAGCCGGATATCCAGCTCGAGCTCGGTCCCTTCGGGGAAGCCGATCACGGCGGTGCCGAGGTCCTCCGGAGCAGGCACCGTGCGACGCTCGGTACGCATCGATCCTGGACGGCGCCCGAGCTCGTGGGTGTCGAGCACGAACGGCGACCGAGGGTCGAGACGAGTCTGGCGATCCACGGCTCTTCGCTTCGCTACTAGGGGGACGACGGCCCGTGCCAGATCGGCTGGACCAGCGTGCAATCCTACGCCATCGCGCGCGGGGCGCCCAAACCTAGCCCTCGAGCCGCTCCGCGAGCTTCGCGCGGCCCGCCTGGACCTGAGCCAGGACACGCCCCAGATCGATCTCGAAGTCCCCGAGCCGCCGGTCGCAGTAGTCGTCCGCCTCGCGGCGCATGCGCTCGGCGTCCTCGTTCGCCTCGGCGAGGATCCGCTCGGCCTCCGCGCGCGCGTCGAGCACCACCTGCTCGCTCGAGACGAGCTCTGCCGCTCGGGCCTGCGCCTCGGTGAGCACGCGCTCGGCCTCGGCCGTCGCCTGGGCGCGTTGTGCGTCCGCGGAGGCCAGCACCTCGTCGGCCTGGAACAGCTGGTCCGGCAGCGCCTCGCGCGCCTGCGCCACGAGGTCGAGCAGCTCGGCGCGCGAGACGAGCACCGAGGAGGACATCGGCATCGCCCGCGCACGGGCGACAGCCTCCGCGAGAGCGTCCAGGATTCCCGTGAGGCCGTCCGCGTCGGGGATGTCCGACGGCGGCCGCGTCTCCCCCGCGATGCCGGACGAACCGTCACGGTCCGCGAACAGGTCCGGGTCGTCTCCGTGGGCCGTCGGCCAGTCCTCGCGCTCGCTCATGCCCGCCCCCCGAAGGCCGCCGCGAGGGCGTCCGCGACGCCCGGCGGCACGAGGTCGCTCACGTCCCCGCCGTGCCGCGCCACGTCCTTGACCAGCGAGGACGCGATGTGGGCGAGGTTCGGGTCGCCCGTGACGAACACCGTCTCGACCCCTGTGAGGTGACGGTTCATGAGCGCCATGGGCACCTCCGCGTCATAGTCCGCACCGCCGCGCAGTCCCTTGACGATCGCCGCGGCGCCCACCTCGGAGCAGAAGTCCACGAGGAGGCCAGGTACCACGGCGACCTCGACGCCGGGCAGGTCCGCGAGCGCCACGCGGGCGAGCCGCACGCGCTCGTCGAGGTCGAGGAGCGGGGACTTTCCGGCGTTCTTCGCGATGCCCACCACGACGTGGTCGAACATCGACCGCGCGCGGCGCACCACGTCGAGGTGACCGAGGGTCACGGGGTCGAAGGAGCCCGGGCACACGGCGGTGGTCATGGCACCACCGTACCCGCGGGTGGCGCGCCCGGCAGGGCTGGCGGGAGGGGCGTTCAGTCGTCGCCGGGCAGTCGCGTGCGGGCGAACCACACGGCCGTGTCGCCGTAGGTGCGCCCGCCCAGCTCGACGAGCCCCGCGGGCCACTCCGGCTCGGGGGTGCGGGCCGAGCGCTCCACGACCACCACGGCGTGCGGTGCGAGCGAGGGCACCACCCCGGCCAGGACGGTCGCTAGCTCGGTGTCGTCGAGGTCGTAGGGCGGGTCGAGGAGCACGAGGTCCCACGGGTCGGGCGAGATGTCCTTGACGAAACGCTCGGCCTTCGCGCCCACCACGGTCACCTGGTCGGCAAAGCCGAGGTTCGCGGCGTTGTGGCGCACCACCTCGACGGCATCCTTGCTCGACTCGACGAGCGTCACGTGCTCGGCACCGCGGCTCGCGGCCTCGAGACCGACGGCCCCGGAACCCGCGTAGAGGTCGAGGACGTTGGCGCCGACGACGATCCCCTGGTGCTCGAGCCGCGAGAACAGAGCCTCACGCACGCGGTCGCTCGTGGGGCGCGTGCCCGCCCCCGGCACCTGGAGAGTTCTGCCGCCTGCGGTCCCTGCCACGATCCGAGTCACGGCGCCAGGGTAGCGGGTCACGCGTCAGGTCCGTTCGAGGTACTCCTCGCGGTCGGGGCTGATCTGCTCGATCGCGAGCCGCAGCGCGGGGAACTCCGCGAGCGCAGCACCGGCCCCGACCACCCGGTCCGCCTCCTCGCGTGCATTGACGAGGATCTCGACGTCCCGCGTGACGCGCAGCAGCCGCAACGAGGACCTGGCCCCGGACTGCGCGGCACCGAGCACGTCTCCCTCGCGACGCAGCTCGAGGTCCGTGTTGGCGAGCTCGAAGCCGTCGCGGGTCGCGGCGAGGGCCTCGAGCCGCTCTGCGGCCGTGGACTCTGCCGGAGCGTGCGAGACGAGCAGGCACACGCCCGGCCGGTCTCCTCGGCCGATGCGGCCGCGCAGCTGGTGCAGCTGGGAGATGCCGAAGCGGTCGGCGTCGAGCACCACCATCGCGGTGGCCTGCGGGACGTCGACGCCCACCTCGACCACGGTGGTGCTCACGAGCACGGGCGCCTCGCCGCTCGCGAAGCGCGCCATCGCGCGGTCCTTCTCGGCGGGCCCCATGCGCCCGTGCAGGATCTCGACCTCGACGCCGCGCAGCTCGGGCTTCGCACGCAGCTCTTCGGCGACGTCGAGCACGGCGCGCAACGGGGGCCGGGGCACCTCGAACGCGAGCTCGCCGAGGTCAGGTCCGTCGCTGTCGACGCCATCAGCGCCGTCCGCGTCCGCACCGGCCCGCTTCCCGCCGTCGTCGTCGGCCGTGTCCCCCTCGATCCGCGCGCACACGACGTACGCGCGTCCCCCGCCGCGCACCTCCTCCGCGACGCGCTGCCACGTGCGTGCGACCCACGCCTCGTTGTCCGCGGGCACCACGTGCGTGACCACGTCCGCACGGCCCGCGGGCAGCTCGGCGAGCGTCGAGATCGCGAGGTCCCCGAACACGGTCATCGCGACGGTGCGCGGGATGGGCGTGGCGGTCATGACGAGCAGGTGCGGCACGCGCTCGGCCCGCGAGCGCAGGGCGTCGCGCTGCTCGACGCCGAAGCGGTGCTGCTCGTCCACCACCACGAGGCCGAGGTCCGCGAAGTCCACGCCCTCGGACAGCAGGGCGTGCGTACCCACCACGATCCCCGCGCTACCGTCCGCGATCGCGGAGAGCGCCTCGCGCCGGGCCGCCTGGCCCTGAGAGCCGGTGAGGAGCACCACCCGTGTCGCGTGCTCCGGTGCGTCGAGCTGCCCGGCGTGCGCGAGCGGGCCTAGGAGTGCCTCGATCGACCTCAGGTGCTGGGCGGCGAGGACCTCCGTGGGGGCCAGGAGCACGGCCTGCGCCCCGGCGTCCACCACCTGGGCCATCGCACGCAGGGCCACGACCGTCTTGCCCGAGCCGACCTCACCCTGCAGGAGACGCTGCATTGGCCGTGGGCGGGCCAGGTCCTCGCGGACCTCCTCCCCCACGACGTGCTGGCCCGCGGTGAGCGCGAAGGGCAGCGACGCGTCGAAGGCCTCGAGGAGCCCGCCGGTCCGTGCGGGACGCGCCACCGCGACCCAGTCCTGCGCGATCGCGCGCCGCCGGGCGAGCGCAGCCTGGAGCACGAACGCTTCCTCGAAGCGGAAGCGGTGCGTCGCGGCCTTGACCTCGTCCATCGTGTACGGCTCGTGGATCGCGCTCAGCGCCTCGCGCACGCCGAGCAGTCCGTGCCGCTCGCGGACGTCTTCCGGGATCGGCTCGAGCAGCTCGTCGTCGCTCGTGGAGCTCAGCAGCGTGTGGATCGCCTTGCCGATCTTCCACGTGGACAGCTTCGCGGTGGCCGGGTACAGCGGGAACGGGCGCGAGGTCTCGACGAGCACGTCGATGCCGTCCTGGAGGTCCTCCCCGAAGAACTTCGCCTCCGGGTGTGCGAGCTGCAGACGGTTCCGGTAGCGCTGCACGGTGCCCTGGAAGAGTCCCGAGCGGCCCGGCCGGAACCGCTCCTCGTACCAGCGCGCCATGCTCTTGCCACGCCCGCCGCCCTTCGTGAAGAAGGTCAGGTCGAGCTGACGGCGCCCGTCGGTGATGACGGAGGTCACAATGTTCCCGCCGGTGCGGGTGGGGCGCACCGTGGTGGTCTCGATGCGGGCCATCACCGTGACGTGCTCACCGATCCGCAGCCCCTCGAGCTGGGTGAGCCGCCCGGGCTCGGCGTAGCGGCGCGGGTAGTGGCGCAACAGCTCGTCCACCGTGCGGATCCCGAGAGCCGCGAACGCCTTGGCCGAGGCCGCGCCCAGCCGCCGGGACAGCTCGACCTCGCGCGGGTCCGGCCCGACGTCGCTCACTCGCCCTCCGCCGCGAGCGCACCGACCAGCACGGCGTCGTCGTCGTGCCACGAGTCGAGCGCGAGGAACTCCCCCGCCCCCGCGGCGAGCGCGTCCGCCTCGAGCCGCGCGATCACGGCCGGCGGCACGCGCGAGCCGTGCAGCACGGCCACGAGCTCGGTCCCTGTGCCGACGAGGCCGCCCAAGGCGCCGTCGTCGGCCCCGAGGCGACGTGTCCGCACCCCGGCGGCCGCCGCGCGCAGGCCCTGCTCGGACTCGTCCGGCGTCGCGAAGCTTCCCGCGACGAGCTCGCCGAGGGCGAGTGCCGCGTGCAGCCCGTCACGCACCTCGAGCACCGTCACGCGCGGGTCCGTCGCGGCGAGGGCGTGCGCCGCGACGAGGGTTCCGGCATCGGCAGCGACGACGACGGCGCGCCCTGCCCCGGTGTCCGTCACGGCGCGAGCGAGCTCCGCGGGCGTCGCAGCAGGGTACGACGGGACGTGCACGACGGCGCCCGTGCGGGCGACCTGCGCCACGAGGCCCGGGTCCTCGACGGCCGCGACCACGCCGAGCCCGCCCGGGACCGCCTCACCGGTGTGCAGGCCGAGGTGGCGCACCACGACCTGGCGCTGCGCACCGAGAGCCGCCGCCGCGAGCGCCTTCGCGGGCAGGTCGGTGTGCACGTGCGCCTGCCAGAGCCCCGCGGCTCCCACCACGGCCACGGACTCGCCCAGCTCCGCGAGACGTCCGCGCAGGGCCAGGCTCACGTCGCCACCTGTCTCGAACCCGCCCGCCTCACGACCGTCCGCCTCGAGCAGGAACATGAGCTCGAACTCGCCGTCGGACCCAGCGTCGGGTGCGCACGCGAAGTCCGCAGCCGCGATCGTGGCGCGCTCCGGGGAGACCAGGCCGCCCGCGAGGGCGCCAGAACGAGGGGGCCTGGTGCCCGTGACGGCCTCGACGAGCGCCTCGAGCACGACGACGAGCACGCTCGCTCCCGCGTCCACCACGCCCGCCTCCGCGAGCACCGGGAGCTGCTCGGGGCTGCGACGCGTGGCTTCCCGGGCGGCGTCGAGGGCCGCCTGGCACACGTCCGCGATCTCGCCCCCGCTCTTCGCGGCGCGGCGCGCGTGCTTCGCCGAGCGCTTCGTCGCGCTCAGCACGGTGCCGCGCACGGGGACGGCCACGGACTCGCGCGCGGCCCGGTGGCCGGCCTTGAGCGCGCGCGAGAGCTGCGTGGCACCCACGTCCGCTTCGTCCAGCAGGGCGAGGTGTGCGGCCATGCCCCCGACGAACTGGCTGATGATCACGCCCGAGTTGCCGCGCGCACTGACGAGCGCGCCCCGGGCGAAGGCAGCGAGGACCTCCGCGACACCCTGGCCCGGCGCGAGCTCCGCGACCGCCTCGAGCCCACCGGAGACGGTCAGGAGGGAGTTGGTCCCCGTGTCCGAGTCCGCGACGGGGAACACGTTGATCGAGTTGATCCACGCGTGCTGCTCGTCGAGTCGCTCGGCCGCGAGGCGCGCCCATCGCGTCGCGGTGGCACCGTCGAACCGCTCCACGCACGCCTCCCGTCTGTTTGCCGTAGGATTCCTAGCCTGCCCCACGGGGGTGACACCGGGTCGCGCATTTGGGCCCACGGCACCCGATCGGCTAGTCTGTCCAGGTTGCCCGGCGAGCGCCGGGCGTCGCCACGCGGACATCAGGCCCGTGGCGCACCCCAGACGATGAGAGCGACGCCCTGTGGCGCGCGCAAGTATTCAGGAGAGTTGACGTGGCTGCGAACTGCGAGATCTGCGGCAAGGGTCCCGGCTTCGGGCACACCATCTCGCACTCCCACATCCGCACCAAGCGGCGCTTCAACCCGAACATCCAGCGCGTGCGCGCCGTGGTGGCCGGGACGCCCAAGCGCCTCAACGTGTGCACCTCTTGCCTCAAGGCCGGCAAGATCCAGCGCGCCGTCTGAGGCAGTTCTCGCGCTCGCGCGAGACTGACCCGCCCGAGAGGCTGCGCCCCGGGCGAAGGTTTGGCATGGTTGAGGCCATGACCGAACACGAGGACGATCTCGTCATCCGTCGCGCGAAAGTCGACGACGCCCCCGCCATCGCCCGCGTCCACATCGCGAGCTGGCAAGAGGCGTACGCCGGGATCGTCCCCGCTGACGTGCTCGACAACCTCGACGTCGCACGCCGCGAAGAGCAGTGGCGGGACTGGCTCGAGCGCGGGCCTCAGGAGAGCATCCGTATCTGGCTCGCCGCGAAGGGTCCCGACGTGGTCGGGTTCAGCTCCCTGGGCCCGAGCCGCGACGAGGACGCCGACCGCCGCACCTCGGAGATCTACACGATCTACCTGCTGCCCTCCGCGTGGGGACGCGGCGCCGCGCGCGAGCTCATGCGCACCATGCTCGCCGAGCCCGAGGCGGAAGACCCGATCACGCTGTGGGTGCTCTCCGACAACGAGCGCGCCCGCCACTTCTACCGCCGCCACGGCTTCGCGCACGACGGCACGGAACGCATCGAGTCCTTCGGGGGCGCCCAGCTCCTCGAGGTCCGCTACCGCCGCGGCTGAGCTGGCCCGGGGCTACGCACCGCCGAAGTGGTCCCAGCCCGTCGTGCCTTCTGGAGCGCGCCCGTCCACGAGCACGCCCGGCTCCCCTGCCGCCTCGAGCACGCGTCCGACGACGACGAAGCCCTCGGGCAGCTCCGCCCCGGCCGGGAACGCCGCGAGCAGCCCGTGGTCCTCGCCACCCGTGAGTACCCACGTGAGCTGGTCGGCGTCCAGGGCCGTCGCGGCGGGCTCGAGCGCCTCGGTCAGGTGAGCGAGCGCGGCCGTGTCGACGTCGATGAGCACGCCCGACGCCCACGCCACCCGGCTGGCGTCCCGCAAGAGCCCGTCAGAGACGTCGAGCATCGCGTGCGCGCCCGCGAGGGCCGCCGCGGGACCGGCCGCGAGCGGAGGGGTCGGGCGCAGGTAGGACGCGACGAGTCCCGCGGGTCCGACGGCGGTCGGTGGGGTGCCGTCGTCGGACCATGAACTGCTGACGCCCGCCTCGAGGAGCGCGAGGCCTGCCGCGGCGCGCCCCACCGTGCCCGCGAGCGCCAGCGTGTCGCCGGGCCGAGCCCCGTCGCGGCGCACGGGCGCACGCCCTTCGAGGTCTCCATGCACGGTGACGGCCACGACAACCTCCGAGCCGCCCGTGAGGTCGCCACCCACCACGCCCACGCCGTGCGGGGCGCACGCGGCGGCGAGCCCGCGGGCGAGGCCGAGCACCCACGCGACCTCCGCGTCTGCGGGCAGCACGAGCCCCACCACGATCGCCGTCGGGCGCGCACCCATCGCCGCGACGTCCGCGAGATTCTGTGCGGCAGCACGCCAGCCGAGGTCCTCGCCCGTCCCCCAGTCGCGGCGGAAGTGACGCCCTTCGACCAGCACGTCCGTCGAGACCACGACGCGGCCGTCCGGGGCGGCGAGCACGGCCGCGTCGTCACCGGGGCCCAGGAGCGTCGCGTCGCCCGCGGGCAAGAGGGGGAAGATGCGTGCGAGGAGCCCGTCCTCGCCCACGTGGGCCACGCGCTCGGTCTCGGTCACGTCGCGAGACTAGTCCGGGATACGGTGCTGGGGTGGTCAAGGTTCGTTCGCTCGCCGGCATGCTCGCCGTCGTCCTCCTGCTCTCCGCGTGCGCATCGGTGGTGAACGTGCCGGTCGCGCCCGAGGGGCACCACCCGGACTGCGCGCGCATCGTGCTCGCGCTCCCCGACCAGCTGGACGGGATGCCCCGGCACACGACGTCCTCGCAGGCCACGCGCGCGTGGGGCGAGCCGCTCGAGGCCGTGACGCTGCGCTGCGGCGTGCCCGTCCCGCCGCCCACGGAGGAGACGTGCACCACGGCGGACGACCTCGCGGGTCACTCCGTGGACTGGGTGTCCGTCGAGGACGAGCGCGGCTGGACGTTCACCACGTACGGTCGGCACCCGGCGGTCGAGGTGTTCGTGCCCGCGGCCGTCGCGGCCGAGCGCTCGACGTCGTTCCTCCTCGACCTGGGCCCCGCGGTCTCCCTCGTCGAGGCGACCCGAGCCTGCATCGGCCTCTCCGACTTCTGACCTGGGAATCCGGGTGCTCATAGGCACTACGCTTGCCCCGCCCCGCCCCGTCCCGCCGTCGAAGGTGTGCCATGTCCGCTCGCCCGTACTCCCGTGCCGCTCGTCGCCTCGCGGCCATCACCACGCTCGTCGCGCTCGCTCTCGGCGGATCGCTCGCCCCTGCACACGCCGCCGAACCTTACGACGGCGTTCCTCTCACGGCGCGCGGCCGTTACCTCCCAGACGAGACGGCGGTCGACTCGCGCGGCAACGTCTACTTCAGCGCCACCTACCAGCGCGCGGACATGAGCTGGAGCAGCATGGTGCTCCGTAGGTCGACCTCCGGAAAGGTCACCCGGGTCGCGGGAACCACCACCCTCGGCAAGACGAAGGCGGGTAGGGCGACGAAGACACGGCTCGGGCTCGTCTCCGACCTGGCGCTCGACTCGCGCGGGAACCTCTACATCGCCGACTGCACGAACAGAGTTGTCTCGAAGGTGTCGCCGAGCGGCAAGCTCACCGTCGTGGCGGGCAAGGTCGGCAAGACGGGCAGGCCCAAGGCAGGCAAGGCGACCAAGTCACGCTTCGCCTGCCCCGAGGCGCTCGCCGTGGACGCCGACCGCAACGTGTTCGTCCTCGACTGGTCCGCCAAGGTGGTCACGAAGGTCACCCCGCGCGGAGATCTGTCGATCGTGGCCGGGAAGGTGGGGAAGGCGGGCTCGCCCACGCCCGGGCCCGCGACCAAGAGCCGGCTCGGCAATCCCGTCGACATCGCGGCGGACACCGCGGGCAACCTCTACATCGCCGACGCGGGCGACTACGGCTACGTCGAGAAGGTCACGCCCGAGGGCGAGCTCTCGATCATCGCCGGGCGCGGCGGATTCGGCCGGCCGAAGTCCGGGAAGCTCGCCACCCGCAGCTACCTCGGCATCGTCGAGAGCATCGACGTCGACGCGAAGGGCACCGTCTACCTCGGCATGTCGAACGGCCTCTGGGCCGGCAACTTCGCCGTCGTCGGTGCGATCGGCACCGACGGAGTGCTCGACCTCGTGGCAGGCCGCCTGACCAAGCGCGGAGCACCCCGGGCCGGCTCGGCCCTCAAGAGCAAGCTCGACGCCCCGCTGCACGTGACCGTACGCCCGTCCGGCTCGGTCTACGCCACCTTCAGCGTGGGATTCGGCTCGAAGGGCAGCTACATCGTCAAGATCACGAAGAAGGGCAAGCTCTCCGTGCTGCAGCGCACCATCACGGTGCGCTGAGCTCCCCTCAGCGTAGGCCGGTGGGGCGGGCGAGCGCGAGCTGGATGAGCTCGTGCACGAGGTGGGGGTAGTCGATCCCCGACGCCGCCCACATCCGCGGGTACATCGAGATAGGTGTGAAGCCCGGCATCGTGTTGATCTCGTTGACCACCACGTCGCCGTCCTCCGTGACGAACACGTCCACGCGCGCCAGCCCCTCGCCGCTCACCGCCTCGAACGTGCGCCGGGCGACGTCCTGCACGCGGTCGATCACTACCTCGGGCAGCTCCGCGGGGCAGATCAGGTCCACCTCGCCCTCGTCGAGGTACTTCGAGCCGAAGTCGTAGAACGTGTCCTCGCCGCCGTGCACCTTGATCTCACCGGGCAGCGACACCCGGGGCAGCTCGCCATCGCGACCGCCCAGCACGGCGCACTCGATCTCGCGCCCGCGGATCTCCGCCTCGACCAGCACCTTCGGGTCGTGCTCACGGGCCGCAGCGATCGCGGCACCGAGATCCTCGAGCGCCGCGACGCGCGTCACGCCCAGGCTCGACCCGGCGCGCGCGGGCTTGACGAACACGGGCAGCCCGAGCGTCGAGACCGTCTCCTCCCACGTGGCACGGTCCCGTTCCCACTCCCCCGGCGGGATCACGGTATACGGGCCCACGGGCAGCCCCTGGCCGGACAGCACGAGCTTCATGAACTGCTTGTCCATGCTCACCGCGCTCGCGAGCACACCCGCACCCACGAAGCGCACGCCTGCGAGCTCGAGCATCCCCTGCAGCGTGCCGTCCTCCCCGTAGGGGCCGTGCAGCAGCGGGAACACGACGTCGACGGGTCCCAGCTCGCGCAGGTCGCCTCCCAGGACAGGTGCGGCAAGGGCGCCGTCGTCGGCGTCGCCTTCCTGTCCGACGGCGAGGTCCCCGGAACCCTGGGCACCCGACGCACCCTCGGCGCCAGGCGACTCGGGGATCACGTGCGCGACGGCCCGGTCACCCGCTTGCGGGAGGATGACGCGCCCCGGGATGTCCTCGACCTCGGGGAGCACACCGTCCACGATGGCCCAGCGGTCCGGGTCGTCCGAGACCTCGACCCACCGGCCCGAGCGAGTGATCCCGACGGCGAGCACGTCGTAGCGCTCCCGGTCGATGGCGCGCAGGACGCCCCCGGCGGTGACACAAGAGATCGAGTGCTCGCCCGAGACGCCGCCGAAGAGGACGAGGACGCGGGGCCGGTGCTGCGTGTTCATCGCCGGAAACCCTACCTGGGACGGGCCGTGGTCACGGGCGACGCGAGGGATAGTCTTCGGACGTGCACGCCGAGAACCTGGACCCCGCAAGCTTCGTCGTCGCCGCCGGAAGGCCCGAGCGCACTCAGGGAAACCCGGTGAACCCGCCCGTGGTCCTGACGTCCACGTACGTGTCGACGGGGGTGCCCGTGCCGGGCGAGCCGCTGTACGCGCGCATCGACAACGAGACGTGGCACCCGTTCGAGGAGGCCCTCGGCGCGCTCGAGAAGGCCGACGGCCCCGCGCTGCTGTTCTCCTCCGGCATGGCCGCGATCGCCGCCGCGATGAGCGTGGTCCCCGCGGGCGGGCGGCTCGTGATCGCCCGGCACGCCTACCAGGTGGCCCTCGGCTTCGCGCACGACCTGGGCGCGCGGTACGGCGTGGACGTGCGCCTCGTGGACATCGACGACACGCCCGCCGTCATCGCCGCGCTCGGGGAGCACGCGGACCTGCTGTGGGTCGAGTCCCCTACCAACCCGATGCTCGAGGTCGCGGACCTGCCCGCCCTGATCGCCGCCGCGCACGCCGCGGGCGCGCTCGTTGGCGTCGACAACACGTTCGCGACCCCGCTCGCGCAGCGGCCCCTCGAGCTGGGCGCGGACCTCGTGGTGCACTCGGTGACCAAGTCCCTCGCGGGACACTCCGACGTGGTGCTCGGTGCCCTCGCGGCCAGCACGGCCGAGCTGCGCGCCCAGATGCACGCGTACCGCACCCTGCACGGCAGTATCGCGGGCCCGTTCGAGGCGTGGCTCGCGCTGCGCGGCCTGCGCACCCTCGCGCTGCGCGTCGAGCGGTCCCAGGCGAACACGGTCGAGCTCGCGCGCCGCCTCGCGACCCACCCCCTCGTGGCCGAGGTGCGCTTCCCGGGCCTGCCCGGCGATCCGGGCCACGAGCGAGCCGCCGCCCAGATGTCGGGCTTCGGTTCGCTGCTCGGGATGCGCCCGCGCGGGGGCGTCGAGGCCGCCGACGCCGTGACGCGGGCAGTACGGCTGTGGACGCCAGCCACGAGCCTGGGCGGTGTCGAATCCACGCTCGAGCGGCGGCGGCGCTTCCAGACCGAGTCCCTGACCGTCCCCGAGGACCTCGTGCGCATGAGCGTGGGCATCGAGGCCGTCGAGGACCTGTGGGAGGACATCGACCAGGCGTTGCGCACGGCCCACCCATGACGCAAGTCCTGCTCGCGTTCGTGGGCGCGACGCTCGTCATCGTGCTGTCCCCCGGCCCGGACACCCTGCTGGTGCTGCGCAACGCGGCCGCGGGCGGGCGCCGCGCCGCGGCATGGACCACCCTGGGGATCCTCGTGGGCGGGCTCGCGTGGCTCGTCGCCGTCGTCGCGGGCCTCGCGGCGCTCATCCGCTCGAGCGAGGCCGTCTACGGCTCGCTGCGCTACCTCGGTGCCGCGTACCTCGCCTACCTCGGTGCCCGCTCGCTGTGGGGGTGGTGGCGCACGCGGGACGTGCGGGTCCCCAGCTTCGCACCTGAGGAAGGGGCCGACGACGGCGAGGGCCGCGAGCTCGTCGCGCCGTCGGACCCTCTCGGTGCGCTCCCCGCGGACCCGACCGTGCTCGAGGAACGCTCGTGGTGGGGCTGGGCGCGCCAAGGGCTGACCACCAACCTGCTCAACGCGAAGTTCGCGGCGTTCCTCGTCGCGTTCTTCCCCCAGTTCGTGCTGCCCGGGATGAGCCGCGTGCACGGCACCATCGTGCTCGCCGTCGTGTTCTGGGCGATCGCGGTGCTCTGGTACGCGGCGATGCTCGTGGCGATCGGGCGGCTCGCCACGTGGATCGCGCGCCCTCGCGTGCGCCGGGGCATCGGCGGGCTGAGCGGTGCGATCCTCGTGGTGATGGCCGTGGTGGTCGCCGTCGGCCATTGAGCGCCAAAGGCCACCGACCGCCGTCGGCCACTGAACGTCGTGCTTAGCGGCGCTCGTCCTTGCGCGGGCGTGCCAGGAGGCGCGGGGCGAGGTCCTCGATGTCGATCTGCCCGGTGAGGAGGTCGTGGACGGCCTCGGTGATGGGCATCTCGACGCCCACGGTCTGGGCGAGCGCGCGCACCGACTCGGCGGACTTCACGCCTTCTGCGGTGCCGCCCGTCGCGACGATCGCCTCGTCGAGCGTGAGGCCCTTGCCCATGTGCACGCCGAGCGTGTGGTTGCGCGAGAGCGGCGAGGCGCACGTGGCCATGAGGTCGCCCATGCCCGCCAGTCCGGGGAAGGTGCTCGCGTCCGCGCCGAGGGCGAGGCCCAGGCGCGTGATCTCCGCGAGGCCGCGCGTGATGACGGTAGCCATCGTGTTGTAGCCGAGGCCGCGCCCCTGGGAGATGCCCACCGCGAGCGCGATGACGTTCTTGACGGCCCCGCACAGCTCGACGCCCGTGACGTCGGAGTTCGTGTACGGGCGGAAGTACGGGTTGGCGCACGCGCGGGCCACGCGCTCGGCGGCCTCGGGCGAGCGAGACGCGACCACGGTGGCGGTGGGCTGGTGCACGGCGATCTCGCGCGCGAGGTTGGGGCCGGAGACCACGGCGAGGCGCTCGTCGGGCAGGTCGAGCACCTGGGCGAGAACCTCGCTCATGCGCAGGTCTGTGCCGAGCTCGACGCCCTTCATGAGGGAGACCACCAGGGCGTGCGGCTCGAGGAGCTCCGCGAACGGGGCCACCGTCTCGCGCACGTACTGCGACGGGATCGCCACGAACACGAGGTCGGCACCGCGCAGAGCCTGCGCCGCGTCGGTGGTGGACCTGATGGCGGGGGGGAGCTTCACCCCGGGCAGGAACGCCGAGTTGCGGTGCTCGCGCTCGATCTGGGAAGCGACCTCGGGGCTCCGGCCCCACAGGGTCACGTCCTGACCCGCGTCCGC
>JAAYZM010000176.1 GCA_012514835.1 Actinomycetales bacterium | reverse complement strand
CGACGCAGGCCGTCTCCGCGATCGACGGTCTGGCCGGCTTCCTCGAGTCCGCCGCGACGTCGCTCTCCGAGGTCGACTCGAGCCTCGCCAAGGCCATCCAGGGCTGACGCCCCGAACGGAGGGCGCCCCGGTCCGGGGCGCCCTCCGTTTCTGAACAGCCCGCGCACGTCCCACGACCACCCGAGGGGGAGCAGTGTCCTACGACATCCAGCTCGACATGGACGACCTCACCGCGCTCGCGAGCGACCTCGCCACCGTGATCGACGAGTTCGAGAAGGCCAACGGCAACGCGAAGGGCGTCGCCGAGGCCACGGGCTCGTCGCGCCTCCAGGACAAGGTCGTGGACTTCTCGGAGAAGTGGGACATCCGGCGCGAGAAGATGCTCGAGAACGTCAAGGTGCTTCAGCAGACGATCTCTCAGGTCATCGAGGGCTTCACCGAAGTTGATACCGAGCTCGCGAAGGCGCTCGAGGAGACGGCCGAGAACCCGCCTCCCGCGAACGACTACAAGTCCCCCCACGCGGAGTGATGATGGACGTCGAATACCAAGTCCTGGTCGGAGACCCAGACCTCGTCGACACGAAGGGCAAGGAGTACCAGGCGATCGCCGAGGCGATCACCCGCTCTCTGTCGACGCTCGACGACATCGTGGACCAGGTGGACCAGAAGTCCCTCGCGATGGACGCCACGCGCGACCTCGCCGAGGACGTCGCCACCGACATCCGCAAGGTCACGAAGCGCTACAAGGAGACGGGCGACGCGCTCGTGATCTACGCGGGCGACCTCCGCACGGCGCAAGACGCCTCGCGTACCCCCGCGACCAACATCGCGAACCTCGAGGAGTCCGTGGGCACGTGGACCGGCATCGTGAGCCGCCGCCAGGACGCCTACGACGCCGCCGTCGCCGCGGGGGACGACACCGAGATCGAGCGGACCCGCAAGCGTCTGAACTCCGGCGAGGACTACCTCGGGACCCTTCAGACCAACCTCGAGACCGAGCGACGCCTGTGGGAGACGGCTCGTGACGACAAGCAGGTCGCCGCGACCACCGCGATCAACTCGATCATCGCCGTGACCGAGGGCGACGCCGCCGACGGCGTCAACGACTCGAGGTGGGACAAGTTCGTCCGCATCGTCGGCTACGCGTGGGACATCCTCAAGATCGTGTGCGACGTGGCGGCGATCCTGTCGATCTTCCTCGCGTGGGTACCGGGCCTCGGGCAGCTGCTCCTCATCTTCGCCGCGATCGGCGCGATCATGGCGATCGTCGACGCGGCCGTGAAGTTCGCGAACGGCGAGGGCAGCTTCGGCGACCTCTTGCTCGCCGTCGTGGTCGGCGTCTTGTCTCTGTATGGCGGCAAGCTCATCGGGATGGCCGCCCAGCGTCTGCGGGGCACCATGACGGGTGCGATGCGGGGCGCCATGGGTGGCGGTTTCGCGGGGATCACCGGAAGGGCCTCGACGCTCACGCGCGTCACCGTGAACTCGCCGTCGTACGGCCGAGGCTTCCTCGGCGCGCTCAAGTCTCCGTTCGTCCGGTCACCTACGGACATGGCGAGGATGATCAAGTTCAAGGAGGGAGCCGGGTTCTTCAACACGCTCGGCGGCGCCCTCAAGCAGGGCAACCCCTTCAACCTCAAGAACCTCTTCAAGTTCGACGACGACGTCGCGGACCTCTTCCACCTCACGACCAAGTACGCCGACTACTTCGACGCCGCCGTGCACAACAAGGCGAACCTGCTCGTGATGCTCGAGGCGGGCTACTCCGGCTACGAGATGATCCGCAGCGGCATCAAGATCGTCGACGCGGTTCAGGGCGGGGACGTGGCCGGCGGCCTCGGCACGGGCACCGGGCACCTCTCCGGGCCCGTCCCCGGGATCGTCGGTGGAGGGGCCACCCTGGTGAACGACCTGCTCGGGCTCGACGCGCCGGGGACTGACTAGGGTGGAGGTCGTGCGCCGACTCGCCGACTTCTCGCTCGCCCTGCCGCCCGAGTGGTTCTCCGTACCGCTCGACCCGACCGTGGACATCGTCGAGTGGGCGACCGAGACCGCGTACCGGGCGTGGCGCCTGCGCGCCGACGCCGGGGTGCCGGAGGACGCCGTCGCGCACGACGCGGGCCGGCGGCTCGTGGTCGAGCTCGCGGGGCTCGCCCACAACCTGCGCGAGCAGCTCGGCGGCAGCGCGGTCGGCAGCGCGCTCGTGAGTGCGTGGCTCCCGATCCCTGAGCTGGGGGTGGTCTCGGCGGTGGTCATCGTCCAGGCGGCCGAACGGTCCGTCGAGCGCTCTCCGGAGCGGTTCGCCGCGACGCTCGAGGAGCTCACCCAGTCCCCGGAACCCGGTGCGGGATACCTGCACACCGCGCGCCTCGAGGGAGACCTCCGCAGCATGCCGCTGCGCGGACTGCACTCGATGGTCGGGCTGATGGACCCCGAGGCCGGGGTCGCGGTGCTCGAGGAGCGCACGTGCTTCGGCGTCTTCCCCGAGGGGGCGGACGCCATGGTCGAGGTCCTCTTCGTCGCGGAGCGGCCCGCGTCCTTCGAGGACATGCCCGCCCAGACACGAGAGCTGCTCGAGGGGCTCGAGGTCTCCCTGGCGGAGGCCGCATGAACGGGCAGGTGACGACGCCGGGGCACGTCCGTCTCGTGCTGCCCGGCTCGTGGGTCAACGTCCCCCTGGTGGACCCCGACACGACCAAGGCCTTCGCCCAGCGGGTCGTCCGTGAGCAGGTGGGTCGGGACGACCGCCTCGCCCGGGTACGCCGCGACGCGGTCCAGCAGGTGTGCGATCTTGCGGAGAACGCACTGTCGATGCACGCCCACACGCTCGCGCTCGCGCTCGAGATCGCGCCCGGTGTCCCCTTTGCCGCGTCCATGGTCGGCCGGGACGTCGAGTGGCCGGACGGGGACGAGGACGACGTCGTGCCGGTCGGCGCTGCGGGGCCGTCGTCGGACCAGACCGCCCGTGCGGCTGGAGAGACCGACGAGACCGACATCGAGGCGCGTCTCGCCGCCGCGTACCCCGGGGCCGAGCTTCGTGCGCTGCCCGCGGGCGCCGCGGCCCGGATGCAGGAGTCCGGGGTCCTCAAGGGCAAGGACGAGCAGACGTCCTCGGTCAGCGTGCTGTACCGCATCCCCCGCCCCGACTCGGACCGGGTGCTCGCGCTCCGCTTCACGGCCCCGGACATCGGCCGACCGGAGATCATCGCCCAGCTCTTCGACGCGATCGCGGGGTCCGTCGAGTTCACGCGCGAGCGACTCTTCGCGGCCGCGCCCGACGCATGAGCCGCGGGTCGGGCGGCGGCGACCTCGACGGGGCCCAGATCCCCCTCGGCGGGAGGTTCTGGCGGGCGCTCGGGGGCCGTGGTGCGCTCGTGGTCGGCTACGTCCTTGCGGCCGTGCACCTCGCGCTCGTCGTCGCCACGACCACAGTGAGCGAGGACCACGAGTCGCTCGCCGGCCTCGTGAGCGCGACCGGGATCTCGACCGCCGTCGTCCCCCTCCTCGCGACGTGCTTCCTGTGGATCGGTGAGCTCTCGCGCCGCGGGCGGTGGGGCGGGCCGTCCGGCCACAAGCCCGATGCCCTTCTTCCGCAGGGCTCGACCACGGCGCAGGTGCGGTTCGTGCCCGTGGGATGGCACGCGCTGTGGCTCGCAGTGACCGCTGGCGTCGCCGTCCTGCTCCTCGTCGCGTCCGCGCGCGGCCTGCTCGGTGACGATCCCGGGGGGCGTACTCCGGTGTGGTTCATCAACGGGCTCCTGCTCGCGGGTGTCGCCGGAGCGGTGGGGGGAAGCCTTCTGAAGAAGGTCGTGTGGCTGCGTCGGCGCTCGCGTGCCTCCGCCCCGCGGCACCCCGCCGTGGCGGCGCGGCGGCCCCTGGGTTCTCGCGGCCGGACCTTCTGGCGGTGGTTCGGGTACCGCTGGCGCCTGGACCTGTGGTTCTGCGCGCTCGGCGCCCTGGCCCTCTGGGCCTCGGGCGTCCTGCTCCAGCTCGGGATCAACGACCCGGACGAGCCCGAGGAGCTGCGGATCACCGCGTTCGCCCTGCTCGGCGGCGGGGCGCTCGTCCTCGCGGTGGGGCTCTTCGCGACCACGCAGTTCTGGCGAGCACGCGAGCACCTCGCCTCGAGCGAGTCGCTCGCATGACGCACGAAGGAGGCGCACGATGACGGTGGAGACCATCTGGGGCGGGGAGAGCGTCCCGTGGGTGCCCGTGCCGCTCGTGTGGACGGACCCGACGGGCCAGGACCTCTTGAACTTTGCCGCGGACGCCGCGCACTCTCCCGCGTCGCGGAAGCCGGACGGGTTCAAGCTCGGCCGGTACGTCTCCCGGTTCCCGGGCTACCTCGCGGCGTTCGAGGGGCGCGAGCTCTCGTCGCTCTTCCTGTGGCTCGGTGAGCTCTGCGAACCTCCCGTCTTCCTGACGCTCGCCGTCTACGACGCGGTCGGGAGCGCCGAAGAGACCCTCCCGCTCCTCGGGCACGTGGACGACCCGGGACTGGGAGTCGAGGTGACCCCCGCACCCCACCCGCACCTCGGGGAGGGCGCGCGCTACGTGCGTCGGGTGAAGGTCCGCAAGGGACTGTTCGGTTCGTCGGAGCAGGTCGAGGTGCGCTGGGTGTGGCGCACTCGCGGAGCCAAGGACCACCTGCTGACGCTCGAGCGCCGTGACCAGGCCGAGCTCGACAGGATCCTGCCCGACGTCGAGGCGCTGATCGCCACCGCGCGGCTCTCGGGCTGAGCGACCCGCCTCCGTCCCGGGTTGTCCACAGGGGAGTAGTCCCCATCGCGCGAACCGGACATCTCGCCCTACATTGGACCCCGTCAACCGGCCGAGAGGCCGGACCACACACCTGAAGGGGGACCCCTCATGGCTAACGTGAACGTCACCTATGACGAGATGAACTCTGCTGCTGGCCGTCTGCGCACGGGCCAGCAGACCCTCACCGACACGCTCACCGACCTCAAGCGTCAGGTCGACGAGCTCGTCGCCGCGGGCTTCGTGACGGACCAGGCGTCCGGCGCGTTCCAGACCACGTACGAGCAGTTCACGACGTCCT
>JAAYZM010000175.1 GCA_012514835.1 Actinomycetales bacterium | reverse complement strand
TGCTGGCCCACGAGCGCCTCGCACGCGCCGCCTGGACGCTCCTGACCGAGCCCGGGGACGAGACGGCGGGGGCGCTCCGTGCGGCCCTCGGTGCCTCGCGAGCCCTCGACTGGGCACGCCGGGCAGCGGCCGGGCCGGACCAGGTGCCGGGGTCGCTCGTCCATGAGCTCGCGGCCGAGGTCGGCGCCGTGGACCCCGACGCGATGCACCGGGCCGTCGCGCGGTGGCGTCGCCGGGTCGAGGAGTGCGACCCGCGCGGGATGATCGACCTTCTCGACGGCCTCGGCGGTCGGTTCGTGGTCCCCGGTGACCCGGGGTGGCCCCGTGGGCTCGACGAGCTCGGTGCATCCACCCCGGCGGGACTCTGGGTACGCGGGTCGCTGGACGGTGCGGCGCTCGCGGACAGGTCCGTGGCCCTCGTGGGCTCGCGAGCCGCGACGGGCTACGGGGAGCGCCTCGCGGCGGAGCTCGGGGCAGAGCTCGCTGACGCGGGCTTCACGGTGGTCTCGGGCGGAGCGTTCGGGATCGACGCCGCCGCGCACCGCGGCACGCTGGCCGCGGGCGGTCGCACGGTCGTCCTGCTGGCCGGGGGAGTGGACCGCCCGTATCCCGCGGCGCACGCCGCGCTGTTCGACGCGGTGCGGGCCGACGGCGGGGCGCTCGTGTCGGAGGTCCCGCTCGGCTGGGCGCCGATGCGCAACCGGTTCTTGCTGCGCAACCGGCTCATCGCGGCCATGGCGCGCGGGGTCGTCGTCGTCGAGGCCGCGCTGCGCTCGGGGGCGCTGAGCACGGCGCGCCACGCCGCCGCGCTCTTGCGGCCGGTCGGGGCGGTTCCCGGTCCCGTCACCTCGATGGCGTCCGCGGGCTGCCACCGGCTGATCCGTGACGGCGTGGCCGTGTGCGTGACCTCGGCGGGCGAGGTCGCCGAGCTCGTCGGGGCCCTCGGCACGGACGCCCTCGCTGACGTCCCGACCCTCGTGGGCGCGACCGACGGGCTCGACGCCGTCGCGCGCAAGGTCCTCGACGCCGTCCCCGTCCGCCGAGGGGCCTCGAGCGACTCCGTGCTGCGCACCGCGGGCGTGGGTGACCGAGAGGGGCGCAGCGCGCTCGGTCTGCTCGAGCTGGGCGGGCTCGTGCGCCGAACGGGCGACCGCTGGGTACGGGCTTCTGGCTAAAACGATCTCCTTGATACGCCGAGCGGGTGAATTGGCGCTTGGTGAAGTACTCTTTGAAGGACGAATCGGACATTCCAGCAAGGGGAATGTGCAAGCAAGCGGCAACACCCTTGTGGGAATGTGATCCACGCGTCACTCTTCCCCCATGAGTCAGTCCGTCGTTGCACCTCAGAGTGTGAGTCTGGAGTCCGCGCTCGCGGCCTTCGACTCGCACCTTCGTGCGCAGCGACGCCTTTCCGAGCACACTGTTCGTGCCTATCGGGGAGATCTCGGGCAGCTTTTCGACTTTGTCGCTGAGAGCGGTGTCACGCAGCTCGCGGACATCGACCTGGGACTGCTGCGCGCGTGGCTCGCGACGATGAGCGCGCGGAGCCTGAGCCGGGCCACCCTGGCTCGTCGGGGCGCCGCGGTGCGGACGTTCTTCGAGTGGGCGTGTCGCGCTGGACACGTTCCCACCGACCCTGCGGCCCGTCTCGTCTCGGCCCGCCCCGACCGCACGCTGCCGACGGTCCTGACCGCCGGGGACGCGGCAACGTTCCTCGACGCCGCGCGCGGCCGGGTCGACGAGGGCGACCCGGACCCCGTCCACCTACGTGACTGGGCGGCGCTCGAGCTGCTCTACGCGACCGGGGTGCGCGTGGGCGAGCTCGTCGGTGCCGACCTCGGTGACGTCGACCTCGACGCGAACACCCTGCGCGTCCTGGGCAAGGGAGGACGCGAGCGCGTGGTCCCCTTCGGGATCCCCGCGGCGCGCGCCGTGCGGTCGTGGATCGAGCGCGGACGCCCCGAGCTGGCCGGTCCTACGTCGGCGAGCGCACTGTTCCTCGGCCGTCGCGGCAACCGCGTCGACGTGCGCCAGGTCCGCGAGGTCGCGTACCGCGTCGCCCGGATGGCGGGCGTCGAGGAGCTCTCCCCCCACGCGTTGCGCCACAGCGCGGCGACCCACCTGCTCGAGGGCGGCTCGGACCTGCGCACCGTGCAAGAGGTGCTCGGCCACTCGTCCCTCGCGACCACCCAGCGGTACACGCACGTCACTGCGGAACGCCTCCGCAGCTCGTATCAGCAAGCCCACCCCCGGGCCTGAGGTAGGTAAGAGATATGTCACCGAAGATGCACGGGACCGTCCGCGACAACGACGTCGAGGCGGCCGCCATGATCCCCAGCCAGGCCGGCACCGAGCGCGACGACGCGCCCGACGCGGCCATGGTCGACGTCGACGAGGCGTTCGCGGAGCTCCTCGAGGAGGAGGACGACCTCCTCGACCTCGAGCCCGCAGTCGACATCGACCTCGTGTGGGCGGACTTCAAGGCGACCGGTTCGCGTGCCCTGCGCGAGCAGCTGATCCTGCACTACGCCCCGCTCGTGACGGGTGTGGCGGGTCGCGTGGGCATGCGCCTGCCGAGCAGCGTGGAGCAGGCGGACCTCGTCTCGTACGGGATGTTCGGCCTGATCGACGCGATCGAGAAGTACGCGCTGGACCGTGCCGTGAAGTTCGAGACCTACGCGACGTCCCGCATCCGCGGCGCGATCATCGACGAGCTGCGCGCGATCGACTGGATCCCGCGCTCCGTGCGCACCAAGGCCCGCCAGGTGGACCGCGCGTACGCGGAGCTCGAGGGCGAGCTGCACCGCACGCCGAGCGAGACCGAGGTGGCCGCGCGGCTCGAGATCGGGCTCAACGAGCTGCGCGCGGTGTTCACGCAGCTCTCGACCGTCAACGTCGCGGCCCTCGACGAGCTCCTCGGCTCGGGCAGCGACCGCGGTGACGCCGTCGCGCTGCTCGACACGCTCGAGGACACCTCGGCCGAGGACCCGGCCGGCTCGTTCGAGGCGCAGGAGACCAAGTACCTCTTGGCCCGCGCGATCGAGCAGCTCGGGGAGCGCGAGAAGATCGTGCTGGTCCTGTACTACTACGAGGGCATGACGCTCGCGGAGATCGGTCGCGTGCTCGGGGTCACCGAGTCGCGCATCTCGCAGATGCACACCGCCGCGATGATCCGCTTGCGCTCGAAGCTCATCGAGGCTGACCGCGACTGACCCTGCGCCGCCACCACGGCGGTCACGGCAGGGGCAGGAGCACGGTCGGTCCGCCGCGCAGCAGGAGCAGGGGGTCCACGTAGCCGTGCGCGTCGCGCACGCCCCAGTGCAGGCACGACGACGGCGCACAGTGGCTCTGCGCGGAGTCGAGGCGACCCAACGGGTCTCCCGCGTGCACCACGTCTCCCACGGCGACCTCCGCCGCGACGGGCTCGACGGACGAGCGCAGGCCGTCCGGGTGGGCCACGGTGACGACCCCGCGCCCCGCGACCGTCCCGGCAAAGCTCACGGTCCCGGCCCCCGGAGCGAGCACCGAGGATCCGGTGGATGCGGCGAGGTCGACGCCGCGGTGACCGGACCCCCAGCGCACCGCGGGCGGGTCGAACCCGCGGTGCAGCGCGAGCGGCCGCGGGAGCGGTGGCGCGTAGGCTGACGTCGCTGCGGTCGACGACGTCTCCGGCGGGGCCGCGGCCACGGTCGGTGCCGGGCGCGGCGTGCCCCACGACGTGGGGGCGAGAGTCACGAGGGCGAGCGCGGCACAGCACGCGGCGAGGATGCGCATGCCTCGAGGATCGCGCCGTGCGGGTCGCCGCCGGGCAGCGGCCGGTGGTGCCTGTGGACCGGGGTGCGCCGTCGTCGGCCCGAGGTACGCCCGGCCGGCAGCCATCCGCTAGACTGGTCGCCGCGTCCGGCCTTGGCCGGGCGACTTCGCGCGTCCTGAAGCCACTCGGTCTGCCTCGGCAGGCCGCGGGCAGTCAGCCGGCAGCGGTCCGGGCTCAGCCCGGCGCCGGTCCTGACGGGTCGCCAGGGGAGCGGACCAACCGGTCCGGTCCGACAACCGAACTGCAGCCCGGGCGTGAGCGCGGGCTGCCTGCAAGTGCGCGGACCCCGCTGGGCCGCGCCGGAAGGACGTGCCATGGCCGTCGTGACCATGCGCCAGCTGCTCGAGAGCGGTGTCCACTTCGGGCACCAGACCCGCCGCTGGAACCCCAAGATGAAGCGCTTCATCTTCACCGAGCGCAACGGCATCTACATCGTCGACCTCCAGCAGTCGCTGACGTACATCGACAACGCGTACGAGTTCGTGAAGCAGACGGTCGCCCGTGGCGGCACGATCCTCTTC
>JAAYZM010000174.1 GCA_012514835.1 Actinomycetales bacterium | reverse complement strand
GCGCCGTCCTCGTGCTCTCGCACGCCGCCGCGAACGCGATGGTCGAGCGGGGCCGCGGGGCGATCCTCAACGTCTCCTCGGTCGCTGCCCTCATGGCCTCGGGCCCGTACTCGGCCCACAAGGCCTGGGTGCGGACCTTCACCGAGGCGCTCGCGGTCGAGCTGCGCGGCACGGGGGTCACGGCCACCGTGCTCCAGCCGGGCTTCGTGCACACCGAGTTCCACGAGCGCGGCGGGATCGACATGTCGGCCCTGCCCGAGGTCGCGTGGCTCAACGCGGACGACGTCGTCGCCGCTGCCCTCGCGGACGTGCGTCGCGGCGTCGTCATCTCGACGCCCTCGTTGCGCTACCAGCTCGCCTCGGGGCTCGTGCGGACCCTGCCGCGTGCCGCGGTGCGCGCGCTCGGTAACTACCGGGCGCGACTCGCGGGGGCCTCGAACGAGCACCCCGAGGACGAGCAGTAGCCGCTCGGCACGACCCCGCCTGCTCGCCGCGAGGCGGACCGGGCGGGAGCGCCGCGCGACCCCACCGCTACCCTGTGGCTCGTGACTGACGCCTTCTCCCCGACGCCCCGCGAGCAGCTGCTCGACCTCATCCGCGAGCTCGCCGTGGTGCACGGCAAGGTGACGCTGTCCTCGGGCAAGGAGGCCGACTACTACGTCGACCTGCGCCGCATCACGCTGCACCACCGCGCCGCTCCCCTCGTGGGTCACGTGCTCCTCGACCTGCTCGAGGAGGTCGGGCTCGGCACGGCGGAGATCGACGCCGTCGGCGGCCTCACTCTCGGTGCCGACCCCGTCGCGACGGCCCTCCTGCACGCCGCCGCCTCGCGCGGTCAGGACCTCGACGCCTTCGTGGTCCGCAAGGAGGGCAAGGCGCACGGGCTGCAGCGCCGCATCGAGGGGCCCGAGGTCGCTGGCCGCCGGGTCGTGGCCGTCGAGGACACCTCGACGACGGGCGGCTCGGTGCTCACCGCGGTCGAGGCCCTGCGCGAGGCGGGCGCCGAGGTGGCCGGCGTCGCCGTGATCGTCGACCGGGGCACGGGCGCTCGGGAGGCCATCGAGGCCGAGGGGCTCGGCTACCACGCGATCTTCTCCCTGGCGGACCTGGGGCTCTAGCGGTGGACATCGCGGGGGCGCTCTTCCCGATCGTCGTCGTCGGGCTCTTCGCGAGCTTCGTCGTCATCGCGTTCTTCGTCGAGAGAAAGCGCAAGGAGCGCCTCGCGGCCTTCGCCGCCGCGATCGGGTGGACCTACCAGCACCGGGCGCCGCAGCTCGTGGGTCGCTGGCGCGGCCAGCCCTTCAACGTGGGCAGCTCGCGGCAGGCCTCCCACCTGCTCGCGGGGACCTTCCGCGGGCGGCCGGCGGCCGCCTTCCAGTACCAGTACTCGACAGGCAGCGGGAAGAACCGCTCGACCACCACGCTCACCGTCACGATGCTGAGCCTGCCCGCGGCGCTGCCGGACCTCGAGATCACCAACGAGGGGGTCGGCGCGAAGATCGCCAAGGCCTTCGGCGGGCAGGACATCCAGTTCGAGTCCGAGGAGTTCAACCGCCGCTGGCGCGTGCAGGGGGCTGTCCTGCGCACCACCCACGACGTGGTCCACCCGCGCCTCATGGAGCTCTTGAACGCCGGCCCGGCGGACCCGGTGATCTTCGAGGGCGCGGACGTGTGGACCTTCCACCTCGAGCGCATCGAGCCCGAGCGCATGTACCGCCGCCTCGAGCGGCTCGCGGCGATCGTCGGCTCCGTCCCCCGGCACGTGTGGCAGGACCACGGGGCTGATCCCGTGGGAGGCGCTCACCCCGAAGGTGCCTGGTGAGTGCAGCTAGTTGGGTCTTCTTCGCGGTGGTCATGCTGGCACTTCTGGGCATCCTCGCTCTGGTGCTGCGTCAGATGGTGATCAACCACCGCAACATGAAGATTCCCCCGCACGCCGACCCGGCCCCCTGGGCCGAAGAGCACGGATGGGACTATCTGCCGCAGGGCTTCAGCCCCGCACCGGACTGGCGTGCAGCCCCCTTCCGGCCGGATATGGCTCACAGGGTTCTGGAGGCACTCGCCGGCAACTACCGGGAACGGCGGGCCATGGTGATGGCTCTCAGCGTCCCGGGCTACTACGAGCCGCTCATCATGACTACCCTGCGACTCCCGCGGGCCCTTCCCCCCGTGGAGATCACGCTGGAGGACGTGGTGCACCGCGCCTTCAAGCCCCTCG
>JAAYZM010000021.1 GCA_012514835.1 Actinomycetales bacterium | reverse complement strand
GGCTTCTGCGTCTACAACGACGCCGCCGTCGCGATCCGCGGCCTCCTCGACGCCGGTGCGCAGCGCGTCGCGTACGTGGACGTCGACGCCCACCACGGCGACGGCGTCGAGGCGGTGTTCTGGGACGACCCGCGCGTGCTCACGGTCTCCGTCCACGAGTCCGGCCGCACCCTCTTCCCGGGCACGGGCTTCCCGCAGGACTGCGGCGGCCCGGGTGCAGAAGGCACCGCCGTGAACGTGGCACTTCCCGCGGGGACGACGACGGCCGGCTGGGCGCGGGCGATCGAGGCAGTGGTCCCCGCCGTCGTGCGATCCTTCGCGCCGGACGTGCTCGTGACCCAGCACGGTTGCGACGCCCACGTGCTCGACCCGCTGACTAACCTGCGCGTGAGCGTGGATGGTTTCCGCTGGGCGGCAGGCCTGCTGCACGGGCTCGCCCACGAGGTGACCGGTGGGCGGTGGCTCGCGCTCGGGGGTGGCGGGTACGCCGTCGTCGACGTCGTGCCGCGCGCGTGGGCGATCCTCGTCGCGGAAGCCGCCCACGCGGACCTCGACCCCGCGACGCCGCTCCCGGCGGCGTGGCTCGAGCACGCCGCGCGCTACCCGCACGCCCACGCCCTGCCCGTGGGCGGCGAGCCCACGTCGCTCACGGACGGCGAGACCGTCACCGTGCGCGGCTGGGCCGCAGGCTACGACCCGGCGGACGACGTGGACCGGGCCGTGCGCGCGACGCGGCGCGCGGTGTTCCCCCACCTAGGCCTCGACGTCGAGCTCGACTGAAGTCACACCAGTCACACGAGACAACCCCTTCCACTTGAGTCACACGAGGCCCTAGGCTTCGGCCAGGACGATCCACCCCGGAAGATGGAGCAGCATGTCGACGCAGCCCGCCAAGGCGCGATTCCTCACGGTGCCCGAGGTCGCGGAGCAGATGCGCGTCTCGAACATGACCGTGTACCGGCTGCTGCACTCCGGTGAGCTGCCCGCGATCCGGGTCGGCCGGTCCTTCCGCGTGCCCGCCGAGGCGCTCGAGGCGTACCTCTCGACGTACGTCGTCGAGCAGGCTGGCGGCGAGCAGGTAGGATAAGCGCGGACTTTTGCGGCCGGGCCCTCGATCGAGCGGTGCAAGCCGTTCATCCACCGTCACGAGGAACTAGCGAGGACCTATGGGCTCCGTCATCAAGAAGCGCCGCAAGCGCATGTCGAAGAAGAAGCACCGCAAGCTGCTTCGCAAGACGCGCCACCAGCGCCGCAACAAGAAGTGACCTCTCGAGGGCCCGGCTGATGCCGGGCCTTCGTGCTTGACGGGCCCGTTCGTCCGTCGTCGGACCGCTCTTCGCCGTCGGACGGGACGGCTCAGCGCCGCCCGGTGAGCGCGCGCTTGAGCGAGCGCAGCGCGAGACCCACGATCCACGCCGCACCGGCCAGGCTCGCGGCGTCGGCCCCGCGACGCACGGTGCGCCGCCCGCTGCGGAACTCGCGCACGGGCCAGCCCACGGCCTGGGCGTGCTGGCGCAAGCGGCGGTCCGGGTTGATGGGGCACGGGTTGCCCACCTCGGACAGGATCGGGATGTCGTTCGAGGAGTCCCCGTACGCGTAGCTCGCGTCGAGGTCGATTCCGCGCTCGGCGGCGAGCTTGCGGACGGCCGTGGCCTTGGCCTTGCCGTGCAGGAGGTCTCCCACGAGGCGCCCGGTGTAGAAGCCGTCGCGGTGCTCGGCCACGGTGCCGAGCGCGCCGGTGGCACCGAGCCGCCGGGCGATGAGCTCGCCGATCTCGAGGGGCGATGCCGTCACGAGCCACACCTCGTGGCCCGCCGCGAGGTGCTTCTCGAGCACGCGCTGGGTGCCCGGGAAGATGCGCAGGGCGAGGACCTCGTCGTAGACCTCTTCGCCGATCGCGGCGATCTCCGCGACGGAGTGACCAGCGACGATGCTCAGCGCGCGCTCGCGGATCTCGGAGATCTGCCGGGAGTTCTCGCCGAACACCCGGTAGCGCGCCTGGTGCACCCCGAACGTGAGGAGGTCCCACAGGCTGAAGAACTTGCGGCGGTACAGCCCGCGCCCGAGGTGGAAGGCGCTGGCCCCGCGAATGATCGTGTTGTCGACGTCGAAGAACGCGGCGACGCTCGCGACCGGCGGGCGGTCTGCGGGTGATGCTGTCTCCGGGGCCACGTCGTCCACTGTATCGACGTCCTCCGGTCCGGTGGCCCGGAGCGGTCCCCCACGGACCGCCGTCGGGCACCTACCCTGGGCGCATGACTGCTCCTGAGCCCCGCGTGGTCCTCTACAGCCGCGAGGGCTGTCACCTGTGCGAGGCGGCGCGCGCCCTGGTCGAGCGGGAGGCGGCC
>JAAYZM010000173.1 GCA_012514835.1 Actinomycetales bacterium | reverse complement strand
GACCGGCTCGTGTACGACCGCAAGCGGCTCACGGACCTCTTCGAGTTCGACTACCAGCTCGAGATGTACAAGCCCGCGGCCAAGCGGCGCTGGGGCTACTACGCGCTGCCGATCCTGAGCGGAGACCGGCTCGTGGGCAAGCTCGATGCCAAGGCGGACGTGCGGGCCGGGGTGCTGCGTGTGCACGCCGTGCACGAGGACTCTCACTTCGACGCCGTGACACGGGAGGCCGTGGACGCCGAGATCGCGGCGCTCGGGCGGTGGCTCGAGCTCGATGTCGTGCGCGGGTCCTAGCGTGGGCGGCATGGACATCGAAGTGTTGCCCGCGACGGGCCGGTTCGAGGACTTCGCCACCGTGGTGGGCACCAAGCGGCCCGACGCCGGGGGCTGCTGGTGCATGAGCTACCGCGACTCGCGGCTCTCCAACCTCGAGCGGCCCGAGTACATGCGCGAGGAGTGCGCGAACGAGCCCGGACCGGGCGTTCTCGCGTACGTCGACGGCGAGGTCGCGGGCTGGTGCTCCGTGGCACCGCGCAGCACGTACCGGCGGCTCACCAAGTCACGCACCATCCCGTTCCTCGACGAGCGCGACGCGTGGTCCATCGTGTGCTTCGTGGTGCGGCCCGGGTACCGCAAGAAGGGGCTCATGCACCACCTCCTCGCGGGCGCCGTCGAGCACGCCGCGGCGCACGGAGCCGAGGTGGTCGAGGGCTACCCCGCGGAGACCGGCGGCACGCGGATCGACACCATCTCCGGGTACGTCGGGACGGTCGAGCTGTTCGAGGCCGCGGGCTTCCACCGGGCTTCGCCGACGACGGCCCACGCGGGCCACCGCGAACGCTGGCTCATGCGCCGTGAGCTCTCGGGCTAGACGAACCACTCCGCGAGCTCGTCGCGGCCAACCCCGGCGGCGAGCAGCAGCGTGAGCAGCAGGCGGGCCTTGCGGGCGTCGAGCCACCCGCCCGGGATCAGACCCGCGCGGACAAGGTCCACTCCCCCGCCGGGATAGCCGTACGTGGCCGTGTGGACCATCCCGGCGCCCGTACGCGTGGTGAGGACCACGGGGATCCGCGTCGCGAGCGACGCGAGGTCACCCACGAGCGACGGCGGGACGTTCCCCCCGCCGAAGGCTTCGACCACGAGGGCGTCGAACCCGCGTCCGTCCCGGTCGAGGCCGACGACGGCGTCCAGCAGGAGGCCGTCGTCGTCGAGCTGCACCGGAAGTACCCCCACCCGGATCCGTTCGAGCAGGGCCGCGTCGACGTCCGGGACCGTGCGGCGGCGAGAGGGCACCGCGAGCACGTGCACCTCGCCCTCCACGACCCAGCCGAGCGGGCCCGTGTCCGGGGACGTGAACGCGCCCGGTGAGGACGCGCGCCCCTTGCGAACCCGCGAGGCCGCGTGGATCTGCTCGTCGAACACGACGAGCACCCCCGCCCCGCGCGCGGCGGGCGATGCCGCGACCTGGACGGCCGCGAGCAGGCTCGCGGGGCCGTCCGCACCGGCGACGTTCGCCGGGCGCATCGCGCCCGTCACCACCACGGGCTGCGGACCGGGGAGCACGAGATCGAGCGCGAAGGCAGTCTCCTCGATCGTGTCCGTCCCCTGCGTGACGACCACGGCGTCCGCCCCGGCGTCGAGCACCTCGATGATCCGGCGCGCCGTGGCGAGCAGGTCCGCGCGCGTGAGCGCGGCGCTCGGCAGCTGGCGCAGCTGTTCGGCCTGGACGTCTGCGACCGCGTCAAGGCCTGGCGTCGCGGCGAGGAGGTCCTCCGCGGTGAGCCGTGGTGTCACTCCCGGGCCCAGCTCGCCCGTCATGGCGATGGTGCCGCCCAGGGCCAGCACGTGGACCCGCGGGCGCTGCGCTCCCTCCGAGCCACCCTCGTGCGTCATGTCACCCGAGCCTGGAGGCCACCGCGTCGAGCAGCGCCCCGGCCACGTCGTGCTTGGACCCGGCGACGGGCCCGGCCACGATCTCGCCCGACGCGTCGAGGATCGTCAGCGCGTTCGCCTGGTCGCCGAACCCCTTGCCACCGGACACGTCGTTGACGGCGAGCAGGTCGGCTCCCTTGCGGAGGGCCTTGGCCCGCCCGTGCTCGAGCACGCTGCCGTGCTCGTCACCCGTCTCCGCGGCAAAGCCGATGACCAGGAGGCCCTCGCGCGGTCGGTCCGCCACGAGACCGGCGAGGATGTCGGGGTTCTCGACCAGCTCGATCGGTGCCGGGCCGGTGCCCGCCACCTTCTTGATCTTGTGCTCCGTCAGCGCAGCGGGCCGGAAGTCCGCCACGGCGGCCGCCATGATCACGGCGTCCGCGTCCGCCGAGGCGGCCCGGACGGCGTCCTGGAGCTCGGCCGTGGTCTCGACGGGTACCAGCTGGACGCCGTCGGGCACCGGAAGCGCCGTGTTCGCGGCGACAAGCGTGACCCGAGCGCCACGCTGCGCCGCGACCTCGG
>JAAYZM010000020.1 GCA_012514835.1 Actinomycetales bacterium | reverse complement strand
GAGCAGGTCGACCGAGATGTCTTCGAGCAGCACGTCGCCGTCCGCGTAGCCCGCGCGCAAGCTGCTCACGAGCAGCCGATCTTTGATCAGGTGCAGCTCGGCGTCCGAGTGGGCCACGAGCACGTATTTCTTCAGCCCGATGCGCCCGGTGCGCAGGCGGCCGTGAAACTCTGGAAAGCGGGTGCGAGGGCTCACGTCGAGCTCGCCGTTGATCTGCACCCACCCGCTCAGCTCGGTGCTTTCGTCGAAGCGCGCGGCCCCCTCGAGCGGGACCTGGAGCAGCACGTGCCCGCCGAGCTGGCGCAGGGCGCCGTCGTCATGCTGGATGCGCAGGCCCGACAGGCGCATCAGCACCCGCCGCGGGTCACTCCGTACACTCGCGAGGTCACAGCGGGGCGCGGTGCCGGGGGCGTCCTGGCCGTCGAGCACGCCGAGCAGCGACAGCCGCCGCACCAGCACCTCGCGTGGCGCGAGCCGCACTCGCGCGTCGAGCTGGCACACGATGTCCTCGTCGACTGCCGGCGCGGTGGCCCCCGCGCGCGCCCGCTGTCGCACGATGCTCGTGGTCGCCGCGCGCAGCGCGACCTCCAGCGTGTCGGGCCCGTCCGAGAACAGGTCGAGGTCGATGGCGGGGCTCTCCACCGTCGTGCCGTCGACCTCCGCCGACAGTCGCGCATCGGTGATCGCCACCGAGACGTTGGACAGCGGGCTCGGCCCGTCGCTTTCATCCAGCTCCTTCAGCGTGACATTGGCGAGCGCCCCGTCTTTGATCACCACGCGCAGGCGCGGCTCTTCGATCGAAATTTGCCCGGCGTCGAAGCGACCCGACAGCAGCGAGAACAGCCGCGGGTGGAGCGTGAGCCGCGGCGTGACCAGGGCGGGCGGCCCCCCGTCGCTCGAATGCAACGTCACGTCGCGCAGCTCGAGCCCGAGCGGCCAGAGCGAAACCCGCACGCTGTACTGAGCGCGCAGCCCGAGCTGCTCGTCGAGCAGCCGCATCGACTCGCTGGCGGCCCAGACACGCACCGACTCCGAGCGCGTCAGCGCGACGGCGAGCGGCGGCAGCAGCCCGATCAGCGCGAAGACGAGGCATAGGGCGCGCGCGACCCAGCGCCCCGGCCCGCGGGGGCTGAGGCGCGAATGCTGGCCGAGGCTCGGAGACGCGAAAGACACGGGCGAAAATGAAGATTATCCCGGCCCGGCGCGCGGCGCCCATTTCCCTGCGACGGGTCCGGCGATCGGCCCCTCGAGACCCATTTTAGGCCCGGAGCGGGGCTATCCTGCAGCACCGCCGAGCCCCGGGGCCCACGGGCCTATCTGCGGCAACTCGGCGTCGGGCGAGGCCCTCTCTTCAGTTCCTCCCATCACGGGAGCTGCCGGACCTCGACGACCTTCTTCGCCGCCGGATCGACCCGGACCTCGAGCGCGAGCCGCGGCATGGGCTCCTCGAGCCGCCCCACGATCAGACGGGACGCTCGCGCGACCTCGTCGACCTCCGCGATGACCTGGTCGTTGACCTGCTTCAGCTTCGCCCTGAGGTCACGGTCGACCCCTTCCTTGGTCACCTTCCGCGCGATGCGGGCCCCGATGACCCCGGCCGTGCGCAGAAGCTCCGAGGGGATAGGGTCACGATGCAGCTCGGTGAAGGACGTGAGCTCTGTCTCGAGCTCCCGGATCAAGCGCGCGGCGTGGCGTCGGTCGAGCCCAAATTGCCCGCGCAACGCCGCGGCGATCAGGCGGGTTCGCGCAGCGAAGAGGTAGGCCATCGAAGCCCGCCCGTAGCGCTCCTCGAAGTCGGCGGCCCGTTGGCT
>JAAYZM010000172.1 GCA_012514835.1 Actinomycetales bacterium | reverse complement strand
CAGCCGAAGACGCTCGACGAGATCGGCAAGGTCTACGGCGTGACGCGCGAGCGGATCCGTCAGATCGAGTCCAAGACCATGTCGAAGCTGCGCCACCCGAGCCGCTCGCAGGTCCTGCGCGACTACCTCGACTGAGCGGGGACCCACCGACATGGCGCAGCTCGTGCGCGGCGACCACGTGCTCGTGCTCGGGGCGTCGGGGTTCATCGGCGGGCACCTCGTCGAGCTCCTCGTCGCTCAGGGGGTCACGGTCACGAACTTCGACCTGTTCGCGCCGTCACGGCCTCTGCCCGAGGGCGTCGAGACGATCGTGGGTGACGTCCGTGACGTCGACGCGCTGAGGGATGCCGCGCAGGGCGCGACCGCGATCATCAACCTCGCCGCGGCCCATCACGACTTCGGCATCCCCACCGACGTCTTCGAGGCGGTCAACGTGGACGGCGCGCGGAACGTGTGCCAGGTGGCCGACGAGGCGGGGATCACGAACCTGTGCTTCTACTCCTCGGTGGCCGTCTACGGCAGCGCGGGAGACGCGCCTGACGAGACCTCGGTGCCCGAGCCGGAGAACGACTACGGACGCACGAAGCTCGCGGCCGAGACGGTGTACGCGCGCTGGCGCGACGCCGGTCCCGGGCGACGCATGCTCGTGATCCGGCCCGCCGTCGTCTTCGGTCCGCACCACTTCGCCAACGTGTACCGCCTCGTGCGGCAGATCGACCGGCGACGCTTCTGGCCCGTGGGAGCGGGGACCAACCGCAAGTCGATGTGCGCCGTGGAGAACCTGGTCGCCGCGACCTACGCGCTGTGGAGCGCCCCGGCGGCACGTGAGGACGAGGTCTACAACTACGCCGACAAGCCTGACCTGCGCAGCCACGAGGTGGTCGAGACCATCTACCGCACGCTCGGTCGCCGCGCCCCGCGCCCGCACGTGCCCGAGGGGCTCGCCGTCGCGCTCGCCAAGCCCTTCGACGTGCTCGGCCGGCTGCTCGGGCGAGACCTGCCCATCACCTCGGCACGGATCCGCAAGCTCTCGTCCGCCGAGACGATGTTCACCGCGGACCGGGTGCGCGAGACGGGCTTCGTGGCCGAGGTCTCCCTGACCGAGGCGCTCGAGCGCATGGTCCGCTGGTACAAGGCCGAGGGCGAGCAGCTCGAGCCCGCGGTGCACATCCCCGGCCGCTGGGACGGTCCGTGAGCTCGGTCACCGTCGTCATGCCGGTGCACGAGGCCGAGTCGACGCTCGACGCCTCGATCGCGTCGGTGCGGGGCCAGACCCACGAGGACTGGCGCCTCGTCCTGGTCGACGACGCGTCGACCGACGGGTCTCGGGAGATCGCCGCGCGCGCGGCCGCCGACGACGAGCGCATCGAGCTCGTGCCCCTGGACACGCAGAGCGGAGCCGCAGTCGCGCGGAACACCGCGATCGCGCTCGCGCGCAGCCGCTACATCGCGTTCTGCGACGCGGACGACCTGTGGCTCCCCACGAAGCTCGAGCGTCAGCTCGCGTTCGCGACCGCGACGGGCAGCCCGCTGACATTCACGTCGTACGCGAAGATCCACGGTTCCGACGCCGTCGACGCCGCGCGCTGGACGGGTTCGGACCGTGTGGTGCGCGCGCGTGACCGGGTGACGTACCGCGACCTGCGGCACGGGAACTTCATCGGCTGCTCGACGGCGATGTACGACGCCGAGGTGTTCGGGAACCGACCCATGCCGCTCATCGACCGCCGGCAGGACTACGCCCTCTGGCTCGACCTGCTGCGTGACGGTGCCGTCGCACGAGGGCTGGACGAGCCGCTCGTGCTCTATCGCGAGGGCGGGCGGTCGAGCCTGTCGAGCAACAAGCTCAAGGCCGCGGGGTACAACTGGCGCATCTACCGGGAGATCGAGGGGTGGTCCCTCCCGGTGAGTGCCTTCGCGTTCGCGAGCTACGCCGTCCGGGGCGTGCTCAAGTCCCGGATCTAGCTAGACCGCGCTCGGGGCGCCGTGCTCCTCGAGGAGCCGGTCGGTCTCGTCCTGGATGTGGACCGCGACGTCCTTCAGGCCGTCGGCGTGGGTCCGGGCGTGGTGCCCGCAGAAGAGCAGCTCGCCCACGGGGAGCACGACGCGCACGTAGGCCTGCGCGTTGCAGCGGTCGCAGCGGTCGGCTGCGGTCAGCGGAGCGGTCGTCTTGGTAGTCACATGGGTATACAACCATCCGGCGTCGACATTAATCCCCGCGTGCGGCGCGAGTTCGCTACCCGCGTAGTCCCGCGTGGCGGTCCGGGGACGGCCCGCGAGCCGGACTAGTCTGCGTGCGTGACTGCCGTGACCGCCCAGAACGCCTACACCGCGCGCCACCTGTCCGTGCTCGAGGGGCTCGAGGCGGTCCGCAAGCGACCGGGCATGTACATCGGCTCGACCGACTCGCGTGGCCTCATGCACTGCTTGTGGGAGATCATCGACAACGCGGTCGACGAGGCCCTCGGGGGGCACTGCACGCGGATCGGGGTCACGCTGCACGCCGACGGCTCGGTGACGGTGGCCGACGACGGCCGCGGCATCCCGGTCGACATCGAGCCCAAGACGGGTCTCTCCGGCGTCGAGGTCGTGTTCACCAAGCTGCACGCGGGCGGCAAGTTCGGCGGCGGCTCCTACCAGGCGTCGGGTGGCCTGCACGGCGTGGGCGCGAGCGTCGTCAACGCGCTCTCCGAGCGGCTCGACGTCGAGGTCGACCGTGGGGGCAAGGTCCATCGGATGAGCTTCCACCGCGGCGAGCCGGGCACCTTCGCGGACGCGGCCGCTGGACCCGGCCCAGGGGCGCCGTTCACGCCGTTCGTGGAGTCGTCTGAGCTCGCCGTCGTCGGCAAGACGGCCCGCACCGCGTCCGGGACGCGCGTGCGCTACTGGGCGGACCCGCAGGTGTTCCCGAAGAGCGCGAAGTTCGCGTTCGACGAGCTGGTCGCCCGGATCCGTCAGACGAGCTTCCTCGTGCCCGGGCTCAAGCTCGTGGTGCGCGACGAGCGCGGGCTGCCCGGCACGCCCGGGGAGGCCGGTCCGGTCGAGGAAGAGTTCGTCCACACCGGCGGCACGCTCGACTTCGTCGACTTCCTCGCCACGGACCCGGCGCTCACGCAGACGTGGCACCTGACCGGTGCCGGGAAGTTCACCGAGACGGTCCCCGTCCTCGACTCGCGCGGGCACATGAGCGCGCAAGAGGTCGAGCGCGACTGCGAGGTGGACCTCGCGCTGCGCTGGGGGACCGGCTACGACACGACGGTGCGCACCTTCGTCAACATCATCGCGACGCCCAAGGGTGGCTCGCACCTCGCGGGGTTCGAGGCGGGGCTGCTCAAGACCTTGCGCAAGCACGTCGAGGCGAACGCGCGGCGCCTGAAGATCTCGGCGAAGGAGTCCGTGGACCGCGTCGAGAAGGACGACGTCCTCGCCGGGCTCACGGCGGTGCTCACGGTGCGCCTCGCTGAGCCCCAGTTCGAGGGGCAGACGAAGGAGGTGCTCGGTACGGCACCCGTGCGAGGGATCGTCTCGAAGATCGTCGAGACCGAGCTCGGCGCGCTGTTCACCTCGCCCAAGCGTGACCACAAGGCCCAGACCTCGCTGCTGCTGGACAAGATCGTCGCGGAGATGCGCGCCCGCGTCATGGCCCGCAAGCAGAAGGAGATCTCGCGACGCAAGAACGCCCTCGAGTCCTCCTCCCTGCCCGCGAAGCTCGCGGACTGCCGCACCGACGACGTCGAGCGTTCCGAGCTGTTCATCGTGGAGGGCGACTCCGCGCTCGGCACGGCCAAGCTGGCCCGCTCCTCGGACTACCAGGCGCTCCTGCCGATCCGCGGCAAGATCCTCAACGTCCAGAAGGCCACCGTCGCGGACATGCTCAAGAACGCCGAGTGCGCCTCGATCATCCAGGTGATCGGTGCCGGCTCGGGGCGCAGCTTCGACCTCGACGCGGCGCGCTACGGGAAGATCGTGATGATGACCGACGCCGACGTCGACGGCGCTCACATCCGGACCCTCCTGCTGACGCTCTTCTTCCGCTACATGCGTCCCTTGATCGACGCGGGCCGGGTGTTCGCCGCGGTGCCGCCGCTGCACCGGGTCGAGGTGATCGGTGCGGGCCGCACGCCGAACGAGTACATCTACACGTACTCGGACGCGGAGCTCGCCACGACGCTCAAGAGGCTCGAGCGGGCCGGCAAGCGCTACAAGGAAGACATCCAGCGCTACAAGGGCCTCGGTGAGATGGACGCCGACCAGCTCGCGGAGACCACGATGGACCCGCGGCGACGCACGCTGCGTAGGGTCACCGCGGCGGACCTCGAGCGCAGCGAGAAGGTGTTCGAGCTGCTGATGGGCTCGGACGTCGCCCCCCGCAAGGAGTTCATCGTGGCGGGGGCCTCTGGGATCGACCGCTCACGGATCGACGCCTGACTCGCTAGCATCCCGCCCATGACGACGACGTCCCCCGGCGCGCTGCGCCGCGTCCTGCCGCTGCTCGTGACCGGTGCGTACGCGGCCGTCGTGGCCGCGCACCTCGTGGCTCAGGTCACCGGCCCGGGGGCGCTGCGGACGTGGACCCAGGTGGTGGCGATGCCGCTGCTCGCGCTCGTGCTCGGCGTGCTCGTGCGTGCGCCGCGGGGTCGCCTCGTGCGCTGGGTGCTGCTCGGGCTCGGGCTGTCGTGGCTCGGGGACACGGCGCCCAAGCTCGCGGGCGAGCAGTCCTTCCTCGTCATGGTCGCCTTCTTCCTGCTCGCCCAGGTCGCGTACGTCGTGGCGTTCTGGCCCGCACGGCGGCGCAGCGTCGCCCTGCGCGGCTCGCGCGCGTGGCCGCTGCCCCTCTCGGCGTATCTCCTCGTGCTGGCACTCTTGCTCGTGTGGTGCGTGCCGGGGGCCGGCGCGCTGCTCGTGCCCGTGGTCGCCTACGGGGTGGTCCTCGTGACGATGGCGGTGCTCTCGACGGGGATCCACCCACTGACGGCGCTCGGCGGTGCGCTGTTCGTGCTCTCCGACGGCCTCATCGCCCTCGACGCCTTCGCCGACTGGTACGCGCTGTCCTGGCACGGACTCGCCGTGATGTCCACGTACCTCGCCGCCCAGACCCTGCTCGTCGCCGGGGTTATTGCAGTTGCCGACCGGGACCGGGCCAGTTCACAGTGAGGGCATGACCGACCTCGCACCACTCGTCGAGCGCGTCGACGCGCCGTCGAGCCTCATCCTTCCGTCGTCGGACCTCGGCCTCTCCTGGCGCCCCGTGACGCTCGCGGACGTCGCCGCCCTGACCACCCTCGTGCACGCGTGCCAGGAAGCGGACGAGCTTCACTACCGGACCTCTGCGGAAGAGATGGCCGAGAGCCTCGCCGTCCCCGGCCTCGACCTCGAGCGCGACACCCTCGTCGGTCTGGACGGCGAGGGTGTGCCTCGCGCGTGGACCGCCGCCTACACGTTCACCGGCGACGAGACGCTCGTGCGTGCCGTCCACTCGGGCGGGGTGGACCCCGCGTGGCGCCGCCGCGGGATCGGGTCCGCGCTCGTCTCGTGGACGAACGGTCGGGCTCGCCAGCTCCTCGCGGCCTCGGACAAAGCCGTCCCCGGACGGATCTGCGTCTACCTCGACGAAGGTGAGCACACCGCCGCGACGGTGTTCGAGGGGGCCGGGTACACGCCCATCCGGTACTACACCGAGCTCAAGCGGCCGCTCGACGAGACGATTGGTTCGCCCGCCACCGGTGACGGGCTGAGCATCGCTCCGTGGCCCGACGACGACGACGCCGTACGGCTCGCCCACAACGAGGCGTTCGCCGACCACTGGGGGAGCCAGCCGCAGACCCCCGAGGGGTGGGCGAGCTATCGCTCGATGTTCGCCCCGCAGTGGAGCTTCGTGGCGATCGACGAGGTGACCGGTCAGGTCGCCGGGTACCTCGAGGCGGCGAAGTACGAGCACGACTGGGAGCTGTCGGGGTACTCCTCGGGGTACATCCACCTGCTCGGGGTGCGCCGCGCCTGGCGTGGCCGGGGGCTCGCGAAGGCGCTCCTCGCCGCGTCGATGCTCGCCCAGCGCGCCGACGGGATCGAGTACGCCGAGATCGGGGTGGACACGGCGAACCCCTCGGGCGCCCACGGGCTCTACACGTCGCTCGGCTTCGAGCCGTTCCGCACCGAGACGATGTACTCGATCGAGCTGTAGGGCCGGTCAGTCCGGGGCGTCGCCCACCGCGCCGCACTCGTAGGCGAGGATGACGGCCTGGACGCGGTCCCGCAGCGCGAGCTTCGCGAGGATGCGTGTCACGTAGGTCTTGACCGTCGCCTCGCTGAGGAACAGCTCCGCGCTGATCTCGGCGTTCGAGAGCCCGCGCGCGATCGCTCTGAACACCTCGAGCTCGCGCTCCGTGAGGGCGCGGAGCGCGGCAGGGGTGCCCGTGCTCGCCGTCGGGCGGGACACGAACGTGCGCACGAGCCGGTCGACGACGGACGGGGCGAAGATCCGCCGACCCTCGTGCGCGTCACGGACCGCGGCGGTGAGGCGGTCCGGGGGTGTGGTCTTGAGCAGGAACCCGCTGGCCCCGGCCTGGAGCGCGAGGAACACGTAGTCGTCGACGTCGTACATCGTGAGCACCACCACCCGCGCCTCGGGTCGCGCGGCCGCGACGGCGGCGATCCCGTCGAGCCCGTCCGTCCCGGGCATCTGCACGTCCATCAGCACGACGTCGGCCTCGTGGGTCCGTGCCAGGCGCGCCGCCTCGAGCCCGTCGCGGGCCTCGCCCACCACCTCGAGATCAGGCTCCGCCTCGAGGATCGCGCGCAGCCCTGCACGGATGAGGTCCTGGTCGTCAGCGACGACGATGCGGATCATGACGGCGTTCCCCTCCGGTCTGCGGCGACGGGCAGGTGCACCTCGAGGAGGAACCCTCCTGAGGCTCCCGGCCCTGCCGTGAACGTACCGTCGCACGCGAGCACCCGTTCGCGCAGCCCGTCGAGGCCGAACCCGGTGCCGCGGTTCATCGAGACACCGGGGCCGTCGTCGTGCACCCGCAGGACGAAGCTGTCACCGTCGCGGACCGCGACGAGGTCGACGGCCGCTCCGGGCGCGTGGCGCACCGCGTTCGCGAGCGCCTCGTGCGCTACCCGATACGTGGTCGCCGTCAGTGCTGGTGAGCTCGGGAGCTCGCCGATCTCGGTCCGGATGGTCGAGCCCGCCGCGCGCAGCGCCGCGACGTGACGTTCGAGCGCCGCGCGCAACCGGCCCGGCCCCGTGTAGGTCCGCGCCTCGTGGTCGACCCGGTTCGCGCGGAGCGTCGCGAGCATCTCGTCGACGTCCGCGAGAGCGTCCGCCCCTGTGGTGACGATCGTGCGGAGCGCAGACCTCGCGCGCTCGGGGTTGCGCTCACGCAGGGCACCGGCCGCGCCAGCGTGCAGCACCATGGCCCCGACGGAGTGGCTCGCGACGTCGTGCAGCTCGCGAGCGAGGCGCAACCGCTCGACGCGGACGGCAGCGTCCGCCGCGCGGTCGAGGCGTGCCCGCAGCGTGCCCGAGCGCCGTTGGGCGTCACGCAGGATCCGGTCACGCTCACCCCACGCGAGGCCGGCGAGCGTCGCGATGGTCAGGACGAAGACGACGAAGCCCGCTCCCCGTGGGCCGTAGGTCGCGCTCAGCGTGAGGCCCGCTGCGGTGAGCACGGCCAGGCAGCCCCACGACGCGAGGGACGGCCGGACCGCCGTCGCCCAGGCCGTGACCGCGTACCCGGTCGCGACGGGGAGGAGCAGCTCGGGGACGGACGGAGGCTGCGCCGCGAGCACGAGGCTCAGCGCGGCGAGCACGAGGCACGCGACGCGGGGGAGTGACGAGGCCGAGCGCGGTGGCTCGGGGACCCCGGCCAGCTCACGGGGCTCCGGCCCTGCGGTCGGTGGCTCACGCAAGAGGCCGAGCAGCTCGCGCAGCTCGTCGACCGCCATGCCGCCGCGCTCGTGGATCTCACGGAGGGGGCCCGGGTCGAGGGGCTCCTCCGCGTCGCGCGCCAGGGTGCGCATGCGCACGATCGCCGTGCGCAAGGCGAAGAGCGCCTCGTTCGCGAGCGCGCTGCGCTCCTCGACGGCCAACCGCGCGGCGGCCTCCGTAGGATCCTCGCGGGCGAGCTCGGTCGCCCGCGCGACGGCGTCGTGCGCCTCGAGCGCTCGACGGCGCACCACGAGACCGAAGCCCCACGTCGCGCCGTACAGGACGAGGGTCAGAGCGAGCTTCTCGAGCGAGAGCCCGTCGCGGAGCGCGCTGCTGAGCGCACCGAGCCCGACGGCGGTGAGCCCGAGGTACCACCTGCTGCTGGCCCTGCCGAGCGAGTAGAGCGCGACCGCGAGGGCGAGCACCATCTCGACGTTGCCCCACGAGCCGCCCGCCACGAGCGTGACGAAGGACGCCCCCAGGACGCACGCCGCCCCGAGGCGGACACGCCGGGGTAGGAGCGCCACGCCGACGACGACGAGAGGAGCCGCGAGGAGCACCGCGCGCGGCTCGTCCCAGCCGAAGCCGACGAACCACGCCCCGCACAAGAACGCGGCGATCCAGCGGGCGCGCTCGACGTGAGGCATGGCCCCGAGGCTAGTGCCCCGGGGCCGTGCCGACGCCGTGGCTATCGGACCTTCTTGGTCTTGGCGGTGTAGATGCTGACGCTGGGTGCGCCGGTGCGCTTGGCGGTGACCTTGACGCGCAGCTTCTTGCCTCGGTCGGCCCTGGTGAGCTTGTAGGTCGACTTGGTGGCGCCCTTGATCTTCTTCGAGCCGCGGTACCACTGGTAGGCGTACTTGGTGACCTTGCCCTTCCACGAGCCCTTGGAGACCTTGAGCTTCTTGCCGACCTTCGCGGCGGGCTTGGAGGAGATCTTTGGCTTCTTGGTGTTGTAGACGGCCACGGACTTCGCCTTGGACGTCTTGACGGCCTTGGTGTAGCCCGAGCGGGTCGCGGTGACGGTGACGGTGATCTTCTTGCCGGCGTCGGACTTGGTCAGCTTGTACGTGGACTTCGTGGCGCCCTTGATCGTCTTGCCGTTGCGCTTCCACTTGTAGGTGTACTTCGACGGCGCGGGGCTGAACGTGCCCTTGGACGCCTTGAGCTTCTTGCCGACCTTCGCCGTGCCCGTGATCTTCGGGGCCTTCTTCACCACGATCTTCTTCACGTCAGGCTTCGGGTCCGGCTTCGGCGTCGGCTTCGGCGTCACGGGCGCCTGGTAGCTCGCGGCCGACCAGCTCGGCTCGCTCCCGCCCGCGACCACGAGCCCCAGGTTGGGCAGACCGCAGTCGACGAGGTTCGACATGGCCCAGATGCCGTCGGACATCTGCCACGCCATCGCCTTGTTGTCCGGGGCGATCGTCGGGACGGAGAACTCCTCGTCGCCCCCGCCGTGGAACAGGCACGTGAGCGTCGGGACGGACGGGACGGAGGTCTTGACGTTGCCCGAGACCGTGAAGGTGGCGAGGTGAGCGTCCTCGAGAGGGCCCACCATGGTCACGAGGCGCGTGCCGTCGCGCGAGACCTCGGGGTCGTAGAGCTCCTGACTGAAGCAGAGGAAGTCGCAGTCGGGGTCGCTCCAGACGTCGTCGTACTCGAACCACTCGACGGACGTGCTCGAGGCGAGATCACGCAGGTAGAGGGTGGACCACGCGCGCGTGATCACCCGGGTGTTCGTGATCCACTTCGGGCTCGAGCGGGAGAGCTCTTGCTCCGCGGCGCTCGTCCAGCGGTCCGACGCCGAGAAGCGGGTGCCGACGTTGACGCTCTGACCGACCTTCCACGAGGTCTGGTCGTAGGCGATCTTGGAGCCGTCGGGGGAGAGGGCGACGCCGGAGGT
>JAAYZM010000171.1 GCA_012514835.1 Actinomycetales bacterium | reverse complement strand
CGGCCCACCCGCGCCCACCCCCCCGAGCCCACCCACCTGAGCCCGCCCACCCGAACCGGCCCGCCTGCGCCCGCCCGTCCCCCGGGGCTGCCCACGCCGTCGCGACCCTCCCCACCCCCGCGACCTCGGCACTTTGCCGCGGTATCGGCACTGGGAACTGCCGATTCCACGGCGAACTGCCGCGCTCACGGTCGGGGGGGTGCGGGGAGGGGGTGCCGCGCTCACGGGCGGGGGGTGCGGGGAGGCGCGGTGGGTGTGCCGGGCGTGGGTGGGGGCGGGGAGGCGGGGGTGTGCTGGGTCGGGCGTGTTCTGGGTGGGGAGGGGCGGAGGGGGTGTGCCGAGGGGCGAAGCCGGGCAGAGTGGGGGGATGACGGAGACGAGCCACGACGCGCCCGACCCGAGCAGCACCGCGGGCCTCGAACCGTCCGCCGTCCACGACTGGGACCCGCGCGCCCCGCACGTCCTCGCGGACCAGATCGCCGCCTACGACGAGCTGCGCGAGCGCTGCCCTGTCGCGCACAGCGAGTACCTCGGCTGGTCCGTCCTGCGCCACGACGACGTGCTGACCGTCCTGCACGACCACGAGACCTTCTCGAACGCCGTCTCGACGCGCCTCACGGTGCCCAACGGCATGGACCCACCCGAGCACACCGCCTTCCGGCGCCTCAACGACAAGTACTTCACGCCCGAGCGCATGGCCGCGTTCGAGCCGCGCTGCCGCCAGATCGCCCAGGGCCTGCTCGCGCAGCTGCCCGACGACGGCGAGGTCGAGCTCATGGACGCGGTTGCGCGCACCTACGCGCTGCGCGTGCAGAGCGCGTTCCTCGGCTGGCCCGTCGAGCTCGAGGAGCCGCTGCGCGCATGGGTGCGCAAGAACCACGCCGCGACGCTCGCCCGGGACCGCGCGGCGATGGCCGCGATCGCGGTCGAGTTCGACGGGTACATCCGTGCCCTGCTCGACGAGCGGCGCGCGCTCGGTCCCCACGCCCCGCACGACATCACGACCGAGCTGCTCGGCGAGCAGGTGCTCGGGCGCCCCGTGCGCGACGAGGAGCTCGTGAGCCTCCTGCGGAACTGGACCGTCGGGGAGCTGTCGACGATCGCGGCGAGCGTCGGGATCGTCGCCGAGTACCTCGCGACGCACCCCGAGGTCCAGGAGCAGCTGCGCGCCGACGGCGACCTCGTGGGCCCCGCGGTCGACGAGATCCTGCGCATCCACGCCCCTCTCGTCGCGAACCGCCGGGTGACGACCCGACCCGGGACGCTGCGCGGGCGCGAGCTCGAACAGGGGGACCGGGTCACTGTCCTGTGGGCCGCGGCGAACCGTGACCCTGAGGTGTTCGGCGACCCTGACGAGCTGCGGCTCGACCGTGATCCCGGGCTCAACCTGCTCTACGGGGCGGGCATCCACTACTGCCCCGGCGCGCCGCTCGCTCGCCTCGAGCTGCGGCTCGTGACGACCGAGCTGCTCGGGTCGTTCCGCCTCGCGCCCGTGAGCGACGGGCCCACGCCGGTCCGCGCGATCTACCCCGCGAGCGGCTTCTCGAGCCTCCCGCTGCATCTCGAACGGATCTGAGGGAGGGCGCTCGTCAGTCGGCCGGGACGGCGGCGGCGTGCAGTGCCTCGAGCTCGGCGG
>JAAYZM010000019.1 GCA_012514835.1 Actinomycetales bacterium | reverse complement strand
GGAGACGTACGTGAACTGCGGGCCGCCGTTGACGTCGCCGACGGCGAGCACCCCGGGGGCCGACGTGCGCAGGCGCTCGTCCACCACGACCCACCCGGCCCCGTCGGTCGCGATCCCCGCTACCTCGAGGCCCAGCCCGTCCGTGACCGGCACGCGTCCGACGGCGAGCAGCACCGCCTCGGCGTCGTACGTCGCGACCTCCCCGGCCACCTCGGCCGTGACATGGACCGCGTCGGCGCTCTCCTCGAGGCTCGTCACGTCGGCGCGCGACACGATCCGCACACCGTCCTGCGCGAGCGCGTCGACCACGGCCTCCGCGACGTCCTCGTCCTCGCGCGCCAAGGGTCTGTCGCCGCGGTCGAGCACCACGACGTCCGTCCCGAAGCGCGCGAAGACTCCCGCGAGCTCGAGCCCGACGTAGCCTCCGCCGACGACGACGAGCCGCGCGGGCCGTGGCTCGACGTGCTGGACCGTGGTCGAGTCGTGGATCCTGCCCCCGATCGTGGCGCCCTCGATCGAGGGGACCGCGGCGCGAGAGCCCGTGTTGATCACGACCGTCTCGGCCGTGAGCCGCAACGTCTCCTCGCCGCCCGTCACGAGCACCTCGCGCTCGCCCGTGAAGGTGGCCTGCCCCTGGACGAGGAGCACCGAGTCGAGTCCGTCGAGGAGGTCGAAGTTCTTGTGCCGCATCGCCGACGTCAACGTGTCGCGGCGGGTCACGGCGGCCTCGAACGCGGCCTCGGCGTCGTCGTCCAGCCCGCGCTGCTCATCACGGCTGCGCTGCAGCGACTCGTGGACCAGGATCTTGGTCGGGATGCACGCGACGTTGATGCACGCGCCACCCACCATGTCCGCCGACCGCTCGACGAGCGCGACCTTCCGGCCCTCGCGTGCGGCGTGCGCGGCGAGCGTCTTGCCACCCTTGCCCCAGCCGAGCACGAGCAGGTCGACGGGCTGGCTCACCTCCACGTGACGCCCGCGTCCTCCCACTCGCGCACGCGGTGCGTCATCATGCGCCCGAGCAGCTCGCTCGGGAGCTCGACACCGTAGGGGATCTTGACGGCGCCCGCGCCGAGCTCGAACCCCGCGGCCTCGAGCTCGCCGCGGAACGCCTCGAGGGTGCTCGGGGTGAACACGACGTTGCAGTGCTGCGCGTGCCCGCTGAACACGAAGAGGATCACGCCCGTCCAGTAGGCGGGGCTCCCCCACTTGAGGCCCTCCGTGGCGCCGGGCGCGTGCTCGAGGCTCAACGCGCGCAGCTCGCCCAACCTCTGTTGCCGGGCAGCAGGCGCCGTCGCGATGTACTCGTCTACCGTCGTGGGCTTCGTCGCCATGGGTCCAGTCTGCCGCGGTGCCGCGTCCCCGCAACGGGGAGCTTCGTTCGCGCCGTATCTCACGGAGCGGGCTCCTGCCGTGCACCGCGCGCGCCCTCACGCCACACCGCCCGTCGGCCTCCGGGCGTGTGAGGATGGGCGTCCGCGCGCCGCCGCACCCGGCGGCGTCCCGGTCAGAGGAGCGGCGAGTGCAGATCACGATCGTCGGCGGGTCCGGCGGCACAGGTGCCGAGCTCGCGCGACAGGCGATCGCGGCCGGTCACGAGGTGACGGTCGTGTCCCGCAGCGGGACCGGTCCCGACGGCGCCGACGTGGTGCAGGGGGACGCGAACGACGCCGACGTCGCGCGCCGGGCGGTCGCGGGGGCCGACGTCGTCGTCATCACCGTCGGTGGCGCTCGCGGGGTGCGCCGGCAGCGTGCGGCCGTGACGCGGTCCGTCGTGGCTGCGATGCGCTCCGCCGGCGTACGCCGCGTGCTGGTCCAGTCCTCGCTCGGAGCGGGTGACTCCGCAGCCCAGATGCCCACGGTCATGCGCTGGCTCATGCGTCTCGCTCTCGCCTCGGCGCTCGCCGACCACGAGGAGCAAGAGGCCGCGGTGCGCGAGTCCGGTCTCGACTGGACGATCGTGCGGCCCACCGGGCTCACGGACAAGCCGGGCACGGGGCGCTGGCTCGCGCTCGAGGTGTCCGACGGCGGGTACCTCGGTGCGACGATCCCCCGCGCAGACCTCGCGGCGTTCCTGCTGACTCTCCTCACCGATCCGGCGACTGCGGGGCGTGCGTACGGGGTGAGCGGCCCGCTCAGAGCTTCTTGACGAGCCGCTCGTCGGTCTCGGTGGCCTCGTGCTCGCCGTCGTCGTCGACGTAGGTGTACGTCGTGGTGGTGAGCTCGCCCGAACCACCCGCTGAACGGTGCGGCCTGCCTCATCCCGCCTTCCCTCGCGCCTCGCGCCCTGCCTTGCGTGCGGCGGTGTCTGCGCGCACGTCGGCGAGCAGCCGGGCGCGCTTCGCACTCTCGCGTGCGAGTCGGGTCTGTGATCGTGGGACGCGTCGGTAGGTGACGCGGCGATGTAGCTCGC
>JAAYZM010000170.1 GCA_012514835.1 Actinomycetales bacterium | reverse complement strand
GACTTGAGCAGGAAGCGCGGGACCTTCAGGCCCGCGAGGTGCGCGGCCTGGGGGTTGCCGCCGACGGCGTACACCCCGCGCCCGAAGCGCGTCGAGGACAGCAGGAGGCTCACGCCGAACACCGTGATGCCCGCGATGAGCACCGCCATGGGCATGCCGTTGTAGCCGAGCGCGAGCCACATGCCCGCCCCTGCGAGGAGGACGACGACGGCGACCTTGCGCACCGTCGCGTACTCACGGTGCTCCCAGCGGCGCAGCTGGACGCCGCGACGCACCGCGGACCACACCGCGAGCGCACCGACGGCCGCGATGAGGATCGCCGAGGCGACGGGCGGGATGAAGCCCTCGCTGAACCAGATGAGCTCCTGGGGCACGGGACCGATCGCGGTCGCGTTGGTCCACGTGTACCCCACGCCCTTGAAGATCATGCTCCCGGCGAGGGTCACGACGAACGCGGGGATCGCGAACCTCGCAACCATGAAGCCCTGGAAGGCTCCCAGGAGGAGGCCGACGGCGATCCCGGCGGCCACCGCGAGCCACAGCGGCAGCCCGAAGGTCACCGAGAGCTGGGCGACCACGACGCTCACGAGGTACACGGCCATGCCCGCGCTCAGGTCGATCTGCCGGCCGACGATGAGCACGACCATGCCTGCGCTCACGACACCGAGGATCGCGGCCTGCTTGAGCAGGAGGGTCAGGTTGCGCTGGGAGAGGAAGACGCCGTCGGTCTGGGAGTTGAAGAACACGAGCGCGACGAGCACGCCCAGCCCGAGAGCGACGTGGTACCAGCGCAGCCCCGCGAAGAACGAGGCTCGGGACTTGGTGTCCGCGGGGGGACGCGCGTCCTGCTGGACGCGACTGAGCGGTTCAGTCGACATCTTGACTCATTTCGGTAGGAGCGTTGAGGGTCGCGGCCTCGAGGATCTGCTGGGAGGTCGCCTCGGCGGCGGAGAACTCCCCGGTCACGCGCCCGCGGCGCATGACGAGCACGCGGTCGGCCATGCCCATGACCTCGGGCAGGTCGGAGGAGATCAGGATGACGGCCTTGCCCTGACCGGCCGCCTCGTTGAGGATGCGGTAGATCTCGGCCTTCGCGCCGACGTCGACGCCCTGCGTGGGTTCGTCGAGGATCAGCACGTCGAGGTCGAGCGCCATGAGCCGGGCGAGCATGACCTTCTGCTGGTTGCCGCCGCTGAGGTTGATGATCTCCTGGCTCAGGTCGCGCGTCTTGATGCGGAAGTGCTCTTGGTACTCCTCGGCGAGCTCGTACTCACGCTTGCGGTCGAGCAGGCCGCGGCGCACGAGGCGCGCGAGGCTGCTCATCGAGATGCTGCGCGCGACGTCGAGGTTGGGCACCACGGCCATGGACTTGCGGTCCTCGGGCAGGTACCCGAAGCCGTGGGCGAAGGCCTCGCCGGGGTGCTCGATACGCGTGACGCGCTCGTCGCGGATGCGGATCTCGTCGAAGCGCCCGCCCTCGGCGTGGCCCACGAGGGCCGTCGCGAGCTCGGTGCGGCCCGCGCCGACGAGCCCGAACACCCCGAGGATCTCCCCGCGCCGCACCGAGAACGACACGTCCTCGACGACGTTGAGCTCGGGGACCATCGGGTGCGGGACGGTGACCCCGCTCGCGGAGAAGACCGGCTCGCCGATCTCGACCTCGCGCGGGGGGAAGAACGACTCCATCTTGCGGCCGATCATCATCTCGACGATCCGCCGCTCCGACAGGCCGGAGGAGGGCTCGGTGTCCACGAGCTCCCCGTCACGCAGCACCGTGACGGTGTCGGAGATCCGCAGCACCTCCTCCAACCTGTGGGAGATGTACAGGCACGCGATCCCCTGCGAGCTGACCCGGGCGATCTGCTCGAAGAGCAGCTCGCTCTCGTGACCCGACAGGGTCGCGGTCGGTTCGTCGAGGATCAGCACCTTGACGCGCTTGGACAGGGCGGAGGCGATCGCCACCATCTGCTTCTGCGCGGTGCCGAGCTCGCCGACGAGCATCGTGGGTGAGACGTCGATCCCCACGGGAGCCAGGTACTGCTCCGCGAGGCTGAACATCTCCTTCTCGTCGACGAGCCCGCGCTTGCTGGGCACACGGTTGAGGAACAGGTTCTCCGCGATCGAGCGGTCGTCCACCATGTTCATCTCCTGCGGGATCATGACGATCCCGCTGGCCTCGGCGTCGGCGACACCGGAGAACCGTTGCTCCTGGCCGTCGAGGCGGATCACGCCGGTGTACTCCCCGTGCGGGTAGACCCCGGCGAGAACCTTCATGAGGGTGGACTTCCCGGCGCCGTTCTCGCCCACGACCGAGCGGACCTCACCAGGCTTGACCTCGAGCGACACCCTGTCGACGGCGAGCACGCCGGGGAACTCGACAGAGATGTCGTCCATGTGCAGCATCACGTCACCTGTCCTTCGCGTCGCTCAGGTCACGCGCCGCAGCTGGCGGGAACCTCGGTGGTCGCAAAGACCTCTTCCTCGGTGATCCAGCCCTCGGGCGCGATCTCGTGGATGAAGCGGCACAGGTCCTCCTGGTAGATCGGGACGACCTGGGCGAAGCCCGTGGGCACCTCGGGACCGTTGTTGCTCGTCGTGCCGTCGGCGTCGGGCTCCTCACCCTTGGCGAGCTTGATCGCGGCGTTGATCGCCTTCGCGGCGTGGTCGTCGAGGTCGGTCCAGATCGACATGGTCTGGACGCCCTCGGCGATCAGCTGGGCGTTCGCGGGCTCGACGTCGAGGCCCGAGATGAACACCTGGCCCTCGAGCCCACGACCGCGCACGGCCTGGACGACACCCATCGCGAGGCCGTCGGTCCCGGTGATGAACGCGGCGACCTCGTCGCGGTGCGCCGAGAGGGTGTTCTCCGCGATCGAGAGCGCCTCCTCGGTCGACCACGCCTGGATCCACTGGTCGGCGACGACCTCGATGTTCGAGGCGCTCGGCAGGACCTCGTCGTAGCCCGAGGCGATGCCCTGGGCGACCATGTTCGCCGCGTCACCCTTGAGCAGGGCGACCTTCGCGGGCTTGTCGCCGATCCACTCGAGCGCGGCCTTGGCCTGCTCGACGCCCACGGCCTTGTTGTCGCGCGTGACGAAGTAGTCGACCTCGATGTCCTGGGGCAGCAGGTCGTAGGCGACGATCGGGATGCCCTCGTTCTTGACCGTCTGCAGGTAGGGGCCGGCCTTGTCGTTGACGGGCACCGTGATGAGGGCGTCGATCCCCTGCGACATGAGGTTCTCGTACTGGTTGCCCTGCTTGGTGATGTCGTCGTTCGCCCACTGGACGATGACCTCGGCGCCCTGCTCGGCGGCGAGGCGCTCCATGACCTCGACCTCGTGGTGCCAGCGAGCCTGGACGGCGGTCTTCATGGCGATGCCGATCTTGATCGTGTCGTCACCGCCTCCCCCGCCGCCGTCTGCGCTCGAGCACGCCGCGAGGGCGAGCGTGGTGGCTGCCGCCAGGGTGACGAACGTGAACTTTCTGCGCATCATCGCGCTTCTCCTTCAGTGGTGTCGGTCTCGGTCGAGACGTTCGGTGGTGGAGGGGTTGTCAGTCGTTGACGAGCACCCGCTCGGGCGCCAGGAACGCGGGGGCGTAGTAGCCGGGCGTGTTGGACAGCGGGAGCACCGAGTCGTCGATGTCGATCCCGAGCTGGTCCTTCATGAACGCGCGGCGTGCCTCGATGCGGGCCCACACCTCGGGGAACTGTGCGGCGATGTCGGCGCGCAGCTCGGCGTCGGCGATCGCAAGGCCGTCCTCGCAGTTGATCTGGTAGCTGTCCGGGACGCCCGTGGGGATGACGTCGCACTGGAGCGCCATGCCCGAGGCGATCGTCGTGGTGTCCCCGGGGCGCACGTTCGTGCTGACCCACTCGTCGGTCGCGGTCAGGTGACCGGGGTTGAGCGCGGGGGCCATGCCGCCGCGTGCGAGCTTCTCGGTGACGAGCTCGTAGAGCTCACCGCCCGTGACGCCCGGGCGCACGGTCTCGTACCACGCGACGATGCCCTCGTAGTAGGGGGTCACCCAGCGCTCGACGAACTCGTCGTCGCTCTCGGCAACCACCCCGGCGCGGGCCGTCAGGCCGCCCCAGTAGCCGAGCGCGATGAACACCGAGTCCCCGTGGACGATCGTGCGGTCCCCGGGGCTGCGCAGCGCAGAGCCGACGGCGCTCCCGGTCGAGTACATGAGGTGGGCCGTGAGCGGCTCGCCCGCGTAGCGCATGTCGCCCACGACGTCGAGCTCGTGGCGCCCGGGCTTCGTGGCCCGCACCATGCGCGCGACCGCGTCCGAGGCGCGCGAGGCGCCCCACTCGAACATCGCGATGTTGACGGCCTCGTTCTCGGCGCGCAGGCCCGTGACGGGGTCGATGAGGATCGCGGTCGCGTCGGTGATCTGGCCCTCGCCGATCACCTGGGTGAGGGCGGTGAGCGCGTAGGCCGGCAGGAAGTAGTTCGCACCGGGCAGGACCTCGTCCCCCTCGGGGTACTTCCAGCCCACGACGGAGACCGAGTCCCCGGCCTTGAGGCCGACGTCGCGCAGCACCTGGTCGAGGCGGGGCGAGCGGTCGCGCTTCTGGCCCATGAGGGAGAAGGTCTGGCACAGCACGACGTCGTGGCCGCCGCGCACGACGTAGGAGTACATCTCGCCCTCGTTGCCGACCACGAGCGTGCCCTTGCCGCCCGGGCCGAGCAGGAGGACGGCCTCCTCGAAGCGCGGGTCGAAGTTGCTCAGGTAGTGGATGTTCGCGAAGTGCTCACGGTCGCCCCAGACCAGCACCCAGTCCGTCCCCGCCCGCTCGTACAGCGCGCGGCAGCGCTTGGCGAAGACCTCGTCAGGCACCGCGATCGATGCGACTGCAGGCTCGAGGTCAAGTGGACTGACGTCTCGAAGGACAACGGCCATCGGGGATTCCCTTCATCAGGACGAGCGCCCTCGCTCGGGTTGGTCGCAGTCCGCCGCGGGCAAGCCCGCCGGAACTATTACCGGTAACGTTAGCGGTAACGAAACCCCGATGCAAACCGCCTGGTCAGCCGCCCCGCCTTCCGCGCTCGGGGTCTCAAGCCTGTGCAGGGGGCGCCGTGGACCCCCTGACGACAAGCTGTGCCCGGGTCGGCACGGCCTGGCTCTTGACCCCCATCTGGCGCAACAGCCGGCGCATGAGGTTGCGCCCGAAGGCCCGGTCGTCGACCGCGACCGTCGTGAGCGGCGGGAGGTAGAACGCGCCGTCGGGCAGACCGTCGAAGCCGAGCACGCTCACCTCGTCGGGCACCGTGATCCCCTCGCCCGCGAGCCAGTTGAGGACCCCGAGGGCCATGTGGTCGTTCGCGCACACGACGGCGGTCGCGCCCGCCTCGCGGTCGAAGTGCTCGGCCATCGCGCGAAAGCCGCTCTCGGCCGACCAGTCCCCCTCGACGTCGCCGACGACGACGCCGTCGTGGTCCCGCACGACCCCGTGGAACGCCTTGCGGCGCGCGCGCGAGGCGGGCCAGTCGAGCGGGCCAGAGACGTGGAAGAAGCGCCGGTGCCCGAGCTCGACGAGGTGCTCGACGCCGAGCGCGAAGTCCGGCTCGGAGTAGCGGCCCTTGTGCTTGCGCGCCGAGCGCTCGACGATCACCGGGACGCTCACCTGGTTCGCGTCGATCGCCTTGAGCATCGCGTCCGCCGCGGCCAGGACGATCACGCCCGCGAGCGAGCTCTGCGCCATGATCTTGAGCGCCTCGGAGACGCTCTCGGGGTCGTGCGGGTCGACAGCGACGAGGTCGAGCACGTAGCCGGCCTTGCGCGCCTCCTCGGCCGCGCCGTCCATGATCGCCTGGAGCGCCCACTGGGCCTGCATGTGCACGAAGGCCCCGATGCGGAACGAACGGTTGGTCGCAAGGGCCTTCGCGGACTGGTTGGGCTGGTACTTGAGCTCGGCGAGCGCGGCCTCGACCCGCTCGCGCGTCTCCTCGCGGACCCGCTCCCCGCGCAGGAACCGCGCGACCGTCTGGTGGGAGACGTCAGCGGCCCGCGCGACGTCGTAGATCGTCGCGCGGCGCTTGGGGTCGCTGAGCCTGCGCGTCACACGCCCAGCCTAGACGAGAACTTTGAGCGGTAACAGTTGCCGCGCCGCAGGCCAGGGACGTGCGCGCCGCGCCAGCCGCCCCTACCCATCGCGCAGCGCCCTGCCCATCCGCTCGAGCGCCTCGCGCAGCACCGCGGGCGACGTCGCCATGTTGAGCCGCGCGAAGCCCGCCCCGCCCTGCCCGTAGGTGTGCCCCGCGCTGAGCGCGACACCGGCCCGTTCGAGGAAGAACTTCGCAGGTCCGGCAAGGTGCGTGGTCGAACCGGGCCGCAAGCCGCCGTCGTCGGCGGGAAGCCCAAGGTCGCGCAGGTCGAGCCACGCGAGGTAGGTCGCCTCGGGGGCGCGCCACCGGGTGCCGGGCAGGTGCTCAGCGAGGAGCTCGCCGAGGAGCGTGCGGTTCGCGTCGAGCGCGGCGAGGAGCGCGTCGAGCCAGTCGCGCCCCTCGCACAGCGCCGCGGTGTGGGCCAGCACCGCGACGTGGCTCGCCCCGTGGCCGACCTCCTCAGGCATGCGCGCGAGGTCCGCAGCAGCGCCCGGCCCCGCGTAGGCGACCGCGGCCTTGAGACCCGCGAGGTTGAAGGCCTTGGACGCGGAGGTGAGGGCGATCGCGTCGTCGGCGACGGACACCATGGGCGTGAACCGGGCGCCCGGAAGCACGAGCGGGGCGTGGATCTCGTCGGAGACGATGCGCACCCCGTGCTCGCGCGCGAGAGCCGCGACCTGCTCGAGCTCGCTGCGCGTGTGCACCACCCCGGTCGGGTTGTGCGGGTTGCACAGCAGGAACGCGGGGCGCGGCCCGAGCTCGCGCGCCCGGGCGAACGCCGCCGCGAGAGCGTCCAGGTCGAGGCGCCCCTCGGCCCCGAGCGGGGCGTCGACGACGGCGCGGCCCGCGCTCGCGACGAACGCGAAGAACGGCCCGTACACCGGCGGGGTCACGACGACGGCGTCCCCGGGCCCGGTGAGCAGGCGCAGCACCTCGACGACGCCGATCATGACGTCCGGCACGAGGCGCGCCCGGGCGACGTCGAGGCCGTCCCACGACCACCGCTCGGCCGCGAAGGCCGCGAGCGCCTCGGGGTACGCGGTCCCGGCCGGGTAACCGGTGTCCCCGCGCCCTACCGCCTCGGTGACTGCGCGGGCTACCGGGGGTGCGAGCGCGCAGTCCATCTCCGCGACCCACAACGGCAGCACGTCCGGGCCGTAGGCGCGCCACTTGATGCTCGTGCGCTCGCGCAGCTCGGGCAGGGTCGACCAGCGGAACTCGGCGTCGTTGCTCACGGT
>JAAYZM010000169.1 GCA_012514835.1 Actinomycetales bacterium | reverse complement strand
GCCCGGCGCACGCCGTCGGCCCCCGTCCCGCCGTCGGACACGAGGTGCCCGAGGCGCTTGACCCCCGTGGAGAGGTAGCGCTTCACGGCGCCCTCGCTGATGCCGAGGCGGTCAGCGATCTGGCGCACCGTGAGGTCGTCGTAGTAGCGCAGGACCACGCACGCGCGCTCGCGGCGCGGCAGGTCCACGAGGGCCCTGCGCACGTCGAGCTGTTCGGGCGTGGTGACCTCGTCCGCGGCCACGTCGCCGCGGGCCAGCAGGTGCTTGACGCCGCCCCAGCGGGTGGCGCGGCGGCGCGTGTCGAGGAAGAGGTTGAGCATGGTGCGCCGCACGTACGCCTCGGCGCCCCACAGGTCGTCGAGGCTGCGCGAGCGTGCGAAGGTCCTCACGAGCGCCTCCTGGACGAGGTCCTCGGCGGCGGACTGGTCCCACGTCAGCAGGTAGGCGTAGCCCACGAGGGCTCGTCCGCGTTCGCGAGCGAGCCGGTCCACGACGTCGTCGTGCTTCGACACGGTCCCTCCCTTCGCCTCGGGCCACGGCGCCTTCGTGGTGCCGCTCTTACCTGTCTCAACGAGGGAGCGCTCAGGAACGTTGTACCAGCCCGATGAAAGATGCTGGGCAAAGGGAAGAGGTGTGGTGCCAGCTCCCCTCCAGAGCTGACGCCACACCTCTCGGTCGACGGCGGTGCCGGCGCCCCCCTGCCTCGCCGGAACCTCCTTCTACCTCCTACAACGTCCGGGATGCGCAGAAGGTTGGGGGGAGATTCCTGCGAGGTTCCTGGTCACTTCGTGAACGTGACCTCTTGCGGGTTCGCGATCACGATCACGGTCTCGGACGAGGACTCCGCAGTGCCGCCCGCGTACTGGATCTCCTTGAGGGTCGCCGTGTCGAACGGCCACACGGTGTACGTGCCCTCAAGGCCTTCCTTGTACTGCAGGGAGCCGTCGGGGTTGCACACGGTGAGCAGCTGGGGCGTGCCCAGCTCGACCGGGCGCTCCGGGCCGATCTCCGCGAGCCACGCGTCGCCGGAGTCCGAGTGGACGAAGCCCACCACCACGCCGTCGGCATCGACGAGCGCGGCATGCACGCCCTGCCCGATGGTCGCGAGGATCGTGCGGCCGTCCGCGGTACCGAGCACACCCGGGATCTCGGGAAGATCGTCGGATGCCCACGGCCCGGCGGGCAGGTCGACCGCGAGGGTCAGCCCGAGAGCGTCGGGGAGCGTGTGGATCGAGTCCGGTCCGGGCTCGTTGCACGTGAACACGTCATCGAGCGGACTCTCAGGCTCCGGGTCGATCTCGCCGAGCTCGACGGGGAACGCGAGGGCCGTGGTCCGCTCGAGGTAGGGCGTGCCGCTCGCGCGCGTGCCGTGCGCTTCCGCGACCGCGACGAGGTCGTACGTGCCCGGCGGCAGCGCCTCGCCGGTCGCGCACAGGGTGTCCGGCAGAGCCGTGACGGTCCCCGTGCTCGTGGCTCCCTCCGGCGACACGGCCGGGATCAGCCCCGTCTCGGCGGCGGCGATGATCACGCCGTCCGCGTCGGTGAGCAGCAGCGTCCAGCCCAGCTCGAGCAGGCTCGCGCCGTTCGGCAGGTAGTACTCGAGCTCGACGGCCGCGCCGTTCGCGTCCTCCGTGATGCCGAGCACCTCGGCGAACCCGGTGTCGTCCGTGGCGGGCTCGTCGCGCTCCCCGGTCTCGGAGTAGTGGCTGAGCTGACCGGCCGCCTCGAGGTCCGCGAGCGGGACCCCGCACACCTGCGCGAGGTCGAGCGGAGCGAGCGTCACGTCGGGGCTGGGTTCGGTGACGGAGGGAGAGTCCGACGACGACGGCGCCGCCGGG
>JAAYZM010000168.1 GCA_012514835.1 Actinomycetales bacterium | reverse complement strand
GTCGCCGCGGCGCAGCAGGGCCATCGCCCGCTCGATGCGCCTCGTCATCACGTATCCGTACGGCGACTCGCCGTAAGCCGCCCGGAAGCGGCGGCTGAAATGTCCGGCGGACATCTGCGCGTTCCGAGCCAGCGACTCGACGTCGAGCGGCTGCGCGAACTCGCGGTCGATCCGGTCCCGCACACGCCGCAACCGGACGAGGTGCTTCAGGCGCTCGGGATCCACACCTCCGCCGTCGGACCCCGCGCCACCCACTCCCCCACTATCCCACCTGCGGACCGCCTGCGCGGGCGCGACCTGGGAGGATGTGCGGGTGGCTCGACTGCTCGCTGACCTCACGCCCCTCCGAGAGAGCGTCCCCTTCCGGCGCATGTGGATCGGCACGTCCCTCTCGGGGATCGGGACGCAGCTGACGAACGTCGCGGTCGCCCTGCAGATCTTCGACCTGACGCAGTCCAACCTCGCGGTGGGCCTCGTGGGCCTGTTCGCGCTCGTCCCGCTCGTGGTGCTGGGTCTGTACGGCGGGGCGCTCGTGGACGCCTACGACCGCCGAACGGTGGTGCTCGTGACCCAGGTAGGCATCTTCGCGGTGGCGTGCGGGTTCGTCGCGCTCTCGTGGCTCGGCGTCGCCACCCCCGCGTACCTCTACGTGCTCGTGGCGGTCCAGAGCGGGCTCTTCGCGATCAACTCCCCCGCCCGCATGGCGATCATCCCGCGCCTGATCCAGCCGCAGCTGCTGCCCGCGGCGAACGCCCTGTCGAGCCTGTCGTTCGGTGTCGCGATGACGATCGGTCCGCTGCTCGCGGGTGTCATCGTCGCGCGCGCTGGTTACGCGTGGGCGTACGGCGTCGAGGCAGTGCTGCTCGTGCTCGCCGTGACGTGCCTCGCGGGGCTGCCGAGCCTGCCCCCGCAGGGCGAGGTGAAGAAGGCTGGGCTCGCGTCCGTGCTCGAGGGGCTGCACTACCTCGGCACGCGCCCCAACGTCCGCATGACCTTCCTCGTGGACCTGTCCGCGATGGTGTTCGCCATGCCACGCGTGCTGTTCCCCGCGATCGGCATGGTGCTCATCGGGGGTGGGGCGACCACGGCGGGCATCCTCGTGGCAGGCATCGCGTTCGGCGCCGTGCTGGGTGGGTTGCTGTCCGGGCCACTCGGTCGCGTGCGGTGGCAGGGTCGGGCCATCGTCGTGGCGATCGTGATCTGGGGGCTCGCCGTCACGGCGTTCGGGTTCGTCGTGGCCGCCGCGCCGGGTGCGGGACCCGGGGCACCCGCGCACTGGACGCTGTGGCCGGCGCTATCCCTCATGGTCGTCGCGGGTGTCGCGGACACGGTGAGCTCGGTGTTCCGCTCGACCATCCTCCAGGCGGCGACCCCGGACGAGATGCGTGGGCGCCTCCAGGGCGTGTTCATCGTGGTGGTCGCGGGCGGCCCCCAGCTCGGGACGCTGCTCCTCGGGGCGCTCGCGGGGCCGCTCGGCGTCGGGGGTGCCGCGGTGGCCGGCGGGCTCGCGTGCGTGGTCGTCGTCCTCGCCCTCGCCGCGTGGCAGCGCGGCTTCGTGCGCTACGACGCTCTCGACCCCACCCCGTGAGCGTCGGTGGCGTACGCCACACTGGACGGCATGGTTGAGCACGCAGGCACGACGCCGCGGTCCGACAGGTCGCGCGACGACGGCGCGCTCTTGCGACGTGTCGGCGGCCTGCTGCGCCCGTACGCGGGGCGGCTCGCGCTCGTGGGCGTCGCGATCGTCGTCTCGGCGCTCCTCGGCATCGTCACGCCGTTCCTGACGCAGGCCGCGTTCGACCGCGCGCTGTTCCCCGCGGACGGCTCCGGGGTGAACCTCCCGCTGCTGTGGTGGCTCGTCGCGGGCATGATCGCGGTCCCGCTCGCGTCGTCTGCGATCGGGGTGGGCCAGACGTACCTGACCACCACGGTGGGCTCGCGCGCGATGGCGGACCTGCGCGCGAGACTGTTCGAGCACCTCGAACGCATGGAGCTCGCGTTCTTCACGTCCACCAAGACGGGGTCGATCCAGTCACGGCTCGCCAATGACGTGGGCGGCGTGGGCTCGGTCCTCACGAGCACGGCGTCGTCGATCCTGTCGAACGCCGTGACGGTGATCGCCTCGCTCGTGGCGATGATCCTGCTCTCGTGGCAGCTCACGCTCGTGGCGCTCGCGCTCATGCCCGTGTTCGTCGTGGCCCAGCGCAGGGTCGGGGCACGCCGCCAGGTGATCGCACGCCAGACGCAGGAGTCCCTCTCCGACATGACGGCCATCACGGAAGAGGCGCTCAGCGTCTCGGGCATCCTCCTGACCAAGGTCTTCAACCGTGCGGACGCCGAGATCGAGCGGTACCGCGCGGAGAACGAGCGCCAGGCGGGGCTCCAGGTGCGCCAGGCGATGACGGGTCAGTGGTTCTTCGGCGTCGTCTCCGCGTTCATGGCCATCACGCCGGCGCTCGTGTACCTCCTGGCCGGCTACCTCATCACGGGCGGGTCGCCGCTCTCGGCCGGCACGCTCGTCGCGTTCTCGACCCTGCAGGCCAGGCTGCTGTGGCCCACCGTGTCGCTCATGCGCGTCGCGCTCGACGTCCAGACGTCCCTCGCGCTGTTCCGTCGCATCTTCGAGTACCTCGACATGCGCCCGGCCATCACGGACCGCCCCGGCGCGGTGCACCTCGAGCCCGCGGCCGTGCGCGGTCACGTCGAGCTCACCGACGTCTGGTTCGCCTATCCCCCGCCTCCCACGCTCGTGGAGCCCCCTCCACCGGCGCGCAGCCGCGGGGGTGGCGGTCGAGGCGGCGGGGGCGGCGGCATGCGCTTCGGCGTCGCGCCGGTACCGGGCGCGGGCGGGCTCGGGCACGGTGCGAGAGGGTCCGACGGCGGTCGCGCTCGGGACCCGGAGCCGAGGTCCGACGACGGCGCCCCGCGGGCGACCGGCCACGCTGGCGCGACCGGCGCTCCGGGCGGTCCGCCGCCTGCTCGCGACGCCGAGCCCGCGTGGGTGCTGCGCGGGGTGTCTCTCGACGTGCGACCCGGACAGCTTGCCGCGCTCGTGGGGCCCTCGGGCGCGGGCAAGACGACGCTGAGCTACCTCGTGCCCCGCTTGTACGAGGTGGGCCGCGGCTCGGTGCGCATCGACGGCACGGACGTGGGCGACATCGCCCTGTCGAGCCTCGCCGAGCTGGTGGGGATGGTCACGCAGGACACGTACCTGTTCCACGCGACCGTGCGTGCCAACCTCGCCTACGCGCGCCCCGATGCGACCGAGGCCGAGCTGGTCGAGGCGTGCCGCGCGGCGAACATCCACGAGCGGATCATGAGCTTCGAGCGCGGCTACGACACCGTGGTGGGCGAGCGCGGCTACCGACTCTCCGGCGGCGAGAAGCAGCGGATCGCGATCGCCCGAGTGCTCCTCAAGGACCCGCGCATCCTCATCCTCGACGAGGCAACCTCTGCGCTCGACTCGGCCTCGGAGAAGCTGGTCCAGGCGGCCCTCGGGGAGGCCATGCGGGGCCGGACCACCCTCGCGATCGCGCACCGGCTCTCCACGATTCGCCACGCGGACGTGATCGCCGTGGTGGACGACGGGGTGATCGCCGAGCAGGGCGACCACGACCAGCTCGTCGCCGCGGAAGGGCTCTATGCTCGGCTGTACGCCGACCAGTTCGGTGGCGGGCGCGTCGAGGCCCGGTTCTCGGACGGCGTCATGTTCACCGACGGTGTGCTCCTCGCGCCCCGCACGCGCACCGAGGACTGATTCGCACCGAGGACTGACACCCGAACAGTGCCCCGTCTCACACGGATGTTCACCGGTCCTTCACGATCGGCTGGAACACTTCAGGGACAAGAAACGTTCTTGACGTCGAGACAGTTCTTGCGCCCCGGACCGCGGGACCCGCGATCCAGCTATCGAGTCCGCCACAAGCGGGCCCCCAGGAGGTCAGCATGGCCAGCCGTTCACTGCGAGGCACCCGCATCGGTTCCCTCAGCATGGAGACCGAGGAGGGCGTCGAGTTCGCCGCCCGCTTCCAGGCGCACTACGACTGCCCCAACGGCCACACGATCGTGCTCCCGTTCTCCGTCGAGGCCGAGGTTCCGCCCACGTGGGAGTGCCGTTGCGGTGCCGCCGCGCTGCTGCGTGACGCCGAGCAGCCCGAGGCGAAGGCCACCAAGCCCCAGCGCACCCACTGGGACATGCTGCTCGAGCGCCGCACCACGGCCGAGCTCCAGGAGCTGCTCGACGAGCGGCTCGAGCTGCTCCGCGCCGGGAAGCTGCGCCGCAGCGCCTGATCCAAGCAGCGCCTGAGCACTCTCAGCGCCGGAAGATCCCGCGCACCTGACCAGCTCGGTGCGCGGCGCCCCACGCCGTGACGCGCCACAACGCCTCGGCGATGATCGCGCGACTCATCTTGGAGTGCCCTTCGGCGCGCTCGACGAACGTGATGGGCACCTCGACCACCACGCCCCCCGCGCGCACGGCCCGCCACGTCAGGTCGACCTGGAAGCAGTAGCCCTGCGAGGCGACGGTACCGAGGTCGAGCTTGCCGAGCAGGTCCGCGCGGTAGGCCCGGAACCCGGCCGTGGCGTCCCGCACCGTCATCCCGAGCGCGAGCCGCGTATACGTGTTGGCGCCGCGCGAGAGGACCTCGCGGTGCCGTGGCCAGTTCTCGACGCTCCCGCCCGGCACCCAGCGCGACCCGATCGCGAGGTCGGCGCCACGGACCTCGAGCGCCTCGAGGATGGCTGGGAGCTGTTCGGGCTGGTGGGAGCCGTCGGCGTCCATCTCGACGGCCACCGAGAAGCCCCGCTCGAGCGCCCAGCCGAAGCCCGCGACGTACGCGCTCCCGAGTCCCGCCTTGCCGGCGCGGTGCAGCACGTCCATCGCGCCGAGCTCGCTCGCGAGGTCCTCGGCGATCTGGCCGGTCCCGTCGGGGCTGCCGTCGTCGACCACGAGCACGTGAGCCTCGGGCACGGCCGCGCGCAGCCGCCGGATCGTCTTGGGCAGGGACTCCCGCTCGTTGTACGTCGGGACGATCACCACGGTGCCCTCGCCCGCTCGCGCCTTGCTCATGAGAGCATCCTGCCGCGTCCCGCGCGCCGCACGTGACGCGCGCCCACGGCACCGGCGACGACGACGGCGACCCCGAGGGCGGCGAAGGCCCACACGATGTACTGCCCGAGCCGCACGGCCGGGGTGATCGACGTGCGCAGGGGCACGGTGGCCGTGAACTGGTCGGGCGTGAAGAGCTCCGTGCGATGGCTCACGGCACCGTTCGGGGAGATGAGCCCGCTCACCCCGACGGTCGAGATCTGCACCGTGGCGCGTCCGGTCTCGACGGCACGCACCCGCGACATCGCGAGCTGTTGCACGGACTCGTCCGAGTAGCCGAAGGTCACGTTGTTGGTCTGCACCACGAGGACCTCACCCCCGGCGAGGACGCCCTCGCGGATCACCCAGTCGTAGGCGACCTCGAAGCAGATGGCCACGGCGAGCCCGACCTCGCGGTCGAGACGCTCGGAGTCGATCGTCACGAAGCCCGGCGCGTCGCCACCCACCATGTCGTGCGACACCGAGTCGACGATCGGTGCGATCCGGCGCGCGAAGTCTCGCAGCGGGATGTACTCGGAGAACGGTGCGGGGCGCTGCTTGCGGTACACCTGGTCGATCCCCTCGCCGGGGAGCCACAGCACCGAGGTGTTGAACCGGGTGTTCTCGGTCGGGTACTCGATGGTGCCGAGCAGGATCGGGGCGTCGATGGCCCGGGCCGCCTCGTCGACCACACCGGCCGACCGTTCGTCGTCGGCCAGGTCCGTGGCCGTGACGTTCTCGGGCCAGAGCACGACGTCGAGGTCCCCCGGCTCGACCTCGTCGAGCAGCGCGCGCGTCCCGGCCGCGTGGTTGTCCACGACTCCGGACTGGCGCTTCCACGGGTCGGGCTCGTCCATGTCGACGTTGCCCTGCACGGCGCCGAGGCGCAGCGTGCCCGCCTCCGCACGGGTGCCGACGGGGATGAAGAGCCCGACGAAGACGAGCGCCACCAGGACGCCGAGACTCGTGAGGGTGCGCAGCACCCGGACCTCGCGCAGGGCCAGGAGCGCGACGGCGAGCAGGGCGCCGATCGCGGCCGTGACGGCGGAGAGCAAGGGCACCCCGCCGAGCCACGCGAGCCGCAGCAACGGAGCGTCCGCCTGGGAGAACGCGAGCCGCCCCCACGGGAAACCGCCGAAGGGGGCCACGGACCGCAGCTCCTCGACGGCCACCCACAGGACCGCGAACCCGAGCACCTGGAGCGCCGGGCTGCGCCAGATCACCGCGCCGCGCCGGGCCCACGACCACGCGGCGCCGAAGAGCGCGACGAAGAGCGCCTCGAGCACGGGCAGGGCGATCGCGACGGCCGGACCCACGACGATCGCGGTCCAGTACAGGTGCGGCACGAAGAACGCGAGACCCCACACGAAGCCGACGAGGGTGTTCCAGCGCGCGGAGTCCCGGCCGAGGGCGAGGAACAGCATCGCGACCCCGACGAAACTCAGTCCCCACAGGTCCAGACCGGGGAAGCCGAGGTCCGCCACCACTCCCCCGGCGACGGCGAGCCCGAGGGTCAGCAGGCGGGGCATCGGGGGCGGCACCGTGTCAGCCTACGTGAGCGGCTGGCCTGCTCTCCGGGACGAGAACGGCCGGCCGGCCCGCGTGGCCTTCGTACCGAGCGAGACGTGCGTCCCACCCGTTTTCTGTTGACCCCGCGGACCTGGCCGGCCCTGGTTCGCACAGTCCGCATCCTCGCCGTTGAGGGTTTGGTCTGCGGTACTCCACTCGGCCCAGCCGGAGCCGGACATGGCGAACTTACTCAGAAGTCACCCGGTGTTCAACCGGAGCATCACTGCAGGTCAGAGCCATTTGTGCAGGTCAAGCAATCGCCAAGTCCGTCCCGATACGCCCGGTTCCCCGGCGTGTCGTGCGGCGTGTCGGGGACATTCACCCTGTTGGACCATCTCACCCGAAAGTATCGAAGAGCGGGACCCCGTGGCGCACGGTGCGCAAGCACTCCGGACGGGTCGTGGGGTCGCTCAGGTCCGGCAGCAGCGGGGTCCCTGCGCGGGCGTCGGTGCTCCACGTGGGCACGGAACCCTCGGGCACCTGGACCATGAGCGCGTCGGAGCGCCAGACGGCAAGGTGGGCCGGCGATCCGACCCGCAGCTCCCCCGCGCCCGTGTGGTCGAGGCCCGCGAGCCGCCAGCCGCCGCGCGTGTGGGCGCGGAACGCGGCGCGCGCGGTGATGCGCTGCTCCGCCTCGTGGTGGTACACCCCGGCGCGCACGGCACCCCACGGGTCGAACGGCGTCACGGGGGCGTCCGAGCCGAGCGCGATCGGGATGCCCGCGCTCACGAGGTCGGCGAACGGGTTGAGACCCGAGGCGCGCAACGAGCCCAGCCTGCGCGCGTACATGCCGCCCTGGCCGCCCCACGAGGCGTCGAACGCCGGCTGGACGCTCAGCCGTACCCCGTGCAGCACGAGGGTCGCGAGGGCTCGCGCGTCAAGCATCTCGGCGTGCTCGATCCGGTGCCCCGCGCGGCTCAGCGCGGGGATCCCCTCGACGCTCGCGGCGGCCTCGAGGCCCAGCAGGTACTCGTCCATGGCCCGGTCGCCGATGATGTGGAAGCCCGAGTGGACTCCGGCGCGCGTCACGGCGGTGAGGTGGTTGGTGATCTGCTCGGCGGTGAGGAACAGCTCACCGCGGTTCTCGGCATCGTCCGCGTACGCAGAGCGCAAGGCGGCGCTGCGCGACCCGATCGCGCCGTCCACGTTGAGGTCGCCGCCGATCCCGGTCAGCCCGGGCAGGGCCTCGAGAACCGCGCGCGCGTCGTCGACCGTCTCGCACAGCTCGGCGCGGTAGCCGATCACCTGGGGCAGCGCGCTCGACGCGTCCGCCGTGAGGGCGAGCAGCTCGGCGAGGCCCTCGCGCGTGTCGACGTGCGGGGCGCTCTGCTCGTGCACGCTCACGATGCCCTGCGCCGCCGCCGCCTCGAGCGTGCTCCGGTAGAGGGCGGTCCGGCGTTCGGGGGCCACGCGACGGGCGTGCCCACGGGCCGCGTGGTGCGCCTCGAAGCGCACGAGACCCTCGGGGCTCCAGCCGGGACGCTCCGCGAGGCCCGCAGCGGCCGCGAGGGCGCCCGAGACGGCGGCCGAGTGCACGTCGACGCGCGAGAGGTACACCTCGAGTCCTCCGGACGCGCGGTCGAGCTCGTCCGCCGTCGGCCCGCGCCCTTCCGGCCAGCCGGTCTCGTCCCACGAGTGACCGAGCACCAGCGTCCCGCCGTCGGCCCGCACCCGCGTCGCCGCACGCTCGACGGCGGCGAGGGCCTGCGCGAGCGTCTTGGCCCCGCCCAGGTCGAGCCCCTCGAGCGCGAAGCCCGTCTCGAGCACGTGGACGTGGGCGTCGACGAACGCGGGGGCCACGAGCGCGCCGTCGAGCTCGATCACCTCGTCCGCCTTGACGTGCGCGGCCGTGTCCTCGTCGCCGAGCCACGTCACCACCCCGTCGTCCACGAGGAGGGCCTGGGCGAAAGGATCGGCCGGGGAGTGGATGACTCCGCCGCGGTACAAGGTGCTGGTCACAAGGACGAGTATGCGACGACTCCGCGCCGCACCGCACCGACGGCCTTGCTCGCGGTCGCGCGCAGCCGCGGTGTCGGGGCCGCGATCGAGAGCTGGTCGAGCAGGTCGATCACCTGCTTGCACCACCGCACGAAGTCCCCCGCCGCGAGCTCCCCGCCCCGCAGGACGGCGTCGAGACCGCGGCCCTGGGCCCAGCGCACCACCGGTTCCACGATGCCCGGGTCCACGGCGCCCGTGACGTCGAGGCGTTGCTCCGTCTCGAGGTCCTCGAGCTCGGAGAACACGCGGTACGTCTCGTCGAGCGCGCGTGCGAGGGCCGACGACGGGCCCCCGGGGATGTGTGGCGCCCCCGCGGCCTCTCGCCTCGCCTCGTACACGACCGCCGAGACCACCCCGGCGAGCGCGGGCGCGTCGAGACCCTCCCATACCCCGCGGCGCAAGCACTCGGCCACGAGCAGGTCGCTCTCCGCGTAGACGCGGCGCAGCACCTCGCCCGGCTCGGTCACCTCCTCGCGGTCCGGGCTCAGGTAGCCGAGCCGCGCGAGGACCTTGCACGTGCGGTCGAAGTCGCGTGCGATCGAGTCCGTGCGCCCCCGGATGCGCCGCAGCAGCGCACCGTGCTCGCGGTCGAGCTTGTGCCAGCGCTCCGCCCAGCGGGCGTGGTCCTCGCGGTCCGGGCAGCCGTGGCACGGGTGGGCCCGCAGGGCGCGCCGGGCGGCAGCGATCTCGGCGTCGTCGTGCTCCTGACGTCCGCGGGGCTCGCGCTTGCCGCGCGCGGGAGGATCGCGCTCGTCGAGCCAGCGGCGCAAGGCCGCGGCGAGGTCCTTGCGGGCGTGCGGGCGCCGTGCGGAGAAGCCCTTGGGGAGCGCGAGCGCGCCCGCGGTGCGGATCCCGCCGGGGAGGTCGCGTGCATCGAGGCGGCGCAGCCTCGTGTCGACGCCCAGCACCGTGGGAGCGGGTCCCGCGAAGCCTTCCGTCTGGCCCACCTGCACGACGACGGCGAACCCCGAGCGCCGCCCGCCCTTGACCTGGATCACGTCCCCGGGCCGCAGCTGCTCGAGGGCGCGGGCGGTCTCGGCGCGGCGCTCGCGGCTCGCGTCCTGGCGCTGGGCCTTCTCGAGGTCGGAGATGCGCCGGCGCAGCGCCGCGTACTCGGTGAAGTCCCCGAGGTGGCACTCCATGGCCTTCGCGTAGCCCTCGAGGGCCTCGGTGTGGGCCTTCGCCTCGCGTGCGAGCCCCACCACGCCGCGGTCCGCCTGGAACTGCGCGAAGGACATCTCGAGCACCTCGCGGGCGCGCGTCCGGCCCACCTGGGCCACGAGGTTGACGGCCATGTTGTAGGTGGG
>JAAYZM010000167.1 GCA_012514835.1 Actinomycetales bacterium | reverse complement strand
GCCCAGCTGTCAGCGGACGGCACGGTGACGTTCCCGCCGTCGGTGCGCCCGACGCTGTCACTCGAGCACTCCCCGAAGCATCCGCTCGCGCGGCTGCTGTGTCGCACGACCGATCGCGACTGCGGGATCGAGACCGCCGGGTGGCGCGCGCGCGCGGAGGAGGCGTTTCGCGCGCGCGCGAAGCTGGACGCACGGTGGCGGGGGGAGGGCTACACCGCGGACCTGTACGCGCGCTCGACACCGCCCACGGAGAACGACGCCTCGGACGCGCATTTTCAGACGCTCGATGTTCCGCTGTGGCGCTGCGCGCACCCTGCGAAGGGCAAGCGCGACTTCGCCACGTGGACCCGCTGTGTCCGCGCGCTGCGTACACCGGTCGCGCTGTTTCCCGTCGGGGCGGTGCGCGCACCGACGAGCGGCTGGCTGGTCATCCGCGGCCGGCGCGGGCACTACCAGTTCTGCGACCAGCTCACGGCGTACGATCTCGCGACCGGCTCATACTACGCGTCCAAGTCGTGCTCCGGCCTCGCGCTCCAGACGAACGGCGCGGTGAACGCGCAGCGGACCGACGCGGCGCGGAGATCCACGATCGAGACGGGGCGCGTCTCCATCGACAACCTGCGGGAGGCGGCCTGGATGATGTTCCTGGCGGACGAGCTCGAGGACGGTGGTCACGCGGCGGCCGACACGTTCCCGCTGCCGCCCGGGCTCGAGCCCGAGGTCGAGGTCGGCGTGCTCCACGGGATCGGCGGAGCGTCGGCGTGGGGCAGCTCGGCGCAGACCCGCCTCGCGTGGACGTGGGTGGATGGGAGCGAGGTGGTCGCAGAGGGGACGCTGACCTGGCCCTACTCGTATCTGGCCGGCGAGGACCACGCGGTCAGTCTGCTGCGCGTCGTCGAGGCCGGGCTGGTCCCGGGCTGCCCGCCGGCGCCGCTCCCCACCCCGCTCTCGAGCGGCTGCGGCAAAGGGGGAGTATCGGCGATCGACAGCAGCGCCGCGAGTCTGTGCAAGGTCCAGACGGAGCTGTCGACGCGCCTCGCCGGCTTCAAGTGCACGAAGCGCTGAGGCGCCTCGCAGTATCATCCGCGCCCAGATGGCCGAGCTCGCATCGAACGACCTGGGTGACCCCGGGGTGGATCCACGGCGTATCGACCGGCTCGTGGGCGCATTTCGCGACGCGTGCGCGCGCGGGCACATGCCGGGAGGTCAGCTCGCCGTGCGCCGCGCAGGACGGTCGCTCGTCGACGAAGCGGTCGGGGTCCGCTGCGGGTTCCGCGAGTCCGAGGCCAGGCCTCGTGACCCGGTGACCCCGGAGAGCGAGTTCCTGGTGTTCTCCGCCAGCAAGCCCGTGGTGGGGGTGGCGATCGCGATGCTCGAGTCCCGCGGCGTGCTCGATCCCAGCGCCCCGGTCGCGCAGTACTGGCCCGAGTTCGGCGCCGAAGGGAAGGCCGAGATCACCGTGCTCGACGTGCTGACTCACCGCGCGGGCGTGTTCGCGCCGGAGCTCAGGAGCACGCCGTCGCGGTGGCCCGACTGGGACGGCGTGTGCGCGACGCTCGCGGCCGCTGCGCCCGAGTACCCGCGCGGGACCTTCGCGTACATGCCGTACGAGTTCGGCTGGATCCTCGGTGAGGTGATCCGGCGCGTCACGGGCAAGTCGTTCGGCGCGTTCGTACACGACGAGATCGCGGAGCCGCTGGGATGGGAGCACTTCACGTTCGGCGTCTCCAGCGAGCGCGCGCGAGCGCTGGCCCGCACCTACTGGCTCGGCGCGGGCCGCGCGATGGTGGCCGGCGATGACCTCTCGCGGACGTTCGAGCAGATGCACCTGTGCGACGAGGTCGCGACGTCCATCGTGCCCGGCGCGGGCCTGGTGACGAACGCGCGCACCCTGGCGAGGTTCTACGAGTGGGTGCTCCGCGGCTGCGCGATGCCCGGTGGCGAGCCCGCGGTACGTCCCGACGTGCTCGGGGCGTACACGACGCGGGCGCACTTCGGGTTCGACCGGAGCAATCGCGTCCCGATGGCCGTGGGCCGCGGGTTCATCGTGGGCACGCCGTGGCCGTCGGCCTACGGCATGTGGGGCACCAGCGCCTGCTTCGGGCATCAGGGAGCGTTCTGCACCCTGGGCTTCGCGGATCGCGATCGAGACCTCGCCGTCGCGATCGTGACCAACGGCAACCATGGGATGACCCAGACCGCGCGGTTCTTCACCCGGCTCGTCGGGCTCGCTCGTGGTGCCGTGACGGCCTGAGGCGGCTGACGCGAAGCAGGGAAGGATCGCGGCGCTGCCGGCCGTATCAGGTGGAGGCCATGGCGGGGCAGCGATGGGTCGGGGCAGGCGCGCGCGCCACCAGCGTGCCGCAGGCGTGTACGATGCCGTCACCTCATGAGGGCGGGGTGGTGACGGCGTGAGCGAGCGAGGCGACGATGGGCGCGCCGTCCGCCGACGCGCTCGCGTCGACGCGGGGGCGACCACGGACGCGAGGCGTCGCCACTCACCGCTCGCTCCGGGCAAGCGCTCGCTCGCCGAGTGGGAGCACGGGGCGGGCCGCTTCGATCACGCG
>JAAYZM010000166.1 GCA_012514835.1 Actinomycetales bacterium | reverse complement strand
GAGCAACCCGACACCGCCCGACCACCCGGCCCCGACCTCCACGGGACAGCCCTGCCCACGGGCGGCCAACCACCCGGACCCGACCTTCAGGGGACAGCCCTGCCCGCAGCCAGCCAGGAAGCACCACCCGGCATCCCACCTCTGAGCGCCGACGTTCTGGACAGCGATCCACCCCGCACCGGCACCCCACTGCTCGGGGACCTTGACCATCGACGCGTCACCTACCGACGCGTCCCACGATCACAGACACGACTCGCACGAGAGACCGCCAAACGCGCCCGGCTCCTCGCCGACGTGCGCGCAGACAGCGCCGCGCGGAAGTCAGGGCGCGAGGCGCGGGGTAGGGCCGGGTGAGACGGCTACTCGGCCCAGTCGACGCCGGGGCTGCGGTGCCACGACAGGCCGTTGCGCTCCCAGCGCCACGCCTGGCCCGCGATGCGCCGGGCGTACGAGTCCCAGTCGCGCAGCTCTCGCGCGGTCCAGGCGACCTCGGCGACGGCCGTGAGGCGGGGCAAGAGCATCGTGGACAGCTCGTCGAGGTTGGTGAGCGTCTCCGTCCACACGGCCGCCTCGATCCCGACGATCGCCTCGGGGTCCAGCCCGGGGACGGCCTCGGTGGGCTCCCAGTCGTACGAGTCGCGCAGCTCGACGTGGCCCGCCCAGTCGAGGCCGAGGGGGTAGCCCTCGTGGTACTTCATGTCGAGGTAGACGCGGTTGCCCGGGCTCAGCACGACCTGCGCCCCCGCGCGCGCGGCGGCAGCGACGGGTTCGAGCTCGAGCTCCATGTGCCAGAGCTGGACGATCCCACCCGCCGAGGACGGGCTCGCCGCGAACTCCTGCCACCCCACCGGCACCTTGCCCGCGTCACGAAGCACGTCCGCCGCGAAGGACACGATCGTCTCGTAGTCCTCGCGCTCGGTGCCGTGCGCCTCGTCACCACCCAGGTGCACCCACGGGCCTTGCGTCATCGACGCCAGGTCGCCGAACACGTCCCGCAGGAAGTCCTTGGTCGCGGGCAACGACGCGTCGAGCGTCGAGAAGCCCACCTCGATGCCCGTGTAGGCATCCTTCGCGACGCCGTCCGGGTTGAGCTCCGCATAAGCCTGCAGTGCGGCGTTCGTGTGACCGGGAATGTCGATCTCAGGCACCACCGTGATGGCACGCGCCTGCGCGAACCGCTGGATCTCGTCGAACTCGGCGACCGTGAAGAAGCCACCCGGCCCGCCACCGACGCTCGATCCCGACGCGCGCGCCGTCAGCTCCGGACGGGACGGGATCTCGAGCCGCCAGCCCTGGTCGTCCGAGAGGTGGAGATGAAGGACGTTGAGCTTGTACCGCGTCATGAGCGCGATGACCCGCTTGATGTCATCGACCCCGAAGAAGTGACGTGCGACGTCGAGGCTCAGCCCACGCCACGGGTACCGGGGTGCATCGACCACCCGCACGGGAGGGACCACGAACCCCCCGGTCGACGTCGGGGAGAGGAGCTGCCCCAGGGTGGCGACTCCGCGTACGACGCCGGCATAGGCCGGAGCCGAGACCACCACCGCGCCGTCACGGCTCTCGAGCGTGTACCGCTCGTCGCTCGTGGAACCCGCGGGACCCGTCGCCTCGTCGATCCGCATCACGATGTCGCCAGGCTGAGGAGCCTCGTCCGGGTCGTCGGACTGGACGAGCGAGATCGCCTGCCCCACGAGGGTGCCGAGGATGCCCGCGAGCACCACACCCAGCTCGAGCTCGGCGCCGCCCGTCCCCGTCACGAGACGGGTCGCGGAGGTGATGTGGGCAGACTCGCCCTCGAGCGAGCGGACCTCGACGGGCTGCGGGACGATGGTGAACACGCGTTACCTCTCGGGGCGACTCTGGCTGCCTGCGAGCACGCTACCCGAGGACGCACGGCTCATGACTCTCCGCCCCCGGTGCTCCGGGGGACGGGCGGATCAGATCGCGTCGAGCGGTACACCGCGGTCCGCGAGCCGATCCGGGTCCACCGTGCGGCCCACGAGCGCGCGCAACGCGTCGTTGACGTCCCACACGTTGACGTTCATGGCTGCCGTGACACGACCGCCTGCGAGCCAGAAGGCGCAGAACTCGCCCGAGGAAGGATCGCCACGCAGCACGACGGCGTCGTCCGGGCCCGAGCGACCCACGTACTCCATCCCGAGGTCGAACTGGTCGGTGAAGAAGTACGGCAACCAGTCGTAGGTGTCACCCCGCGCGAGGATCGTGCGCGCAGCGAGACGGCCCTGACGGATCGCGTTGTCCCAGTGCTCCACGCGCAGCGGCCCCAGGACGGTGTTGCGGGCGTAGGCGATGTCGCCGACGGCGAGCACGTGGGCGTCGCTCGAGCGCAGGTACTCGTCGACCACCACCCCGCCACCGTCGAGCTCGAGCCCGGCCGCAGCGGCGAGCTCGGTGCGCGGAGCAGCCCCGACACCCACCACCACGAGGTCGGCGCCGAGCTCCTCGCCGTCGGCCAGGACCGCGGAGACGCGACCGCTCTCACCCACGAATCCTTCCAACCCGACCGACGTGCGCACGTCCACCCCGTGCGAGCGGTGCAGGTCCACGAAGTGCTGCGCGATCCGCGGTCCGAGCACACGACCAAGCGGAAGCGGCGCCGCCTCGAGGACCGTCACTTCCGCGCCGAGACCACGGGCCGACGCCGCAAGCTCGAGGCCGATCCACCCTCCACCGACCACGACGAGCCGCGCCCCGGGCCCGAGCGCGTCCTTGAGGACCCGCGAGTCGGCGACCGAGCGCAACGTGTGCACCCCGGCGAGGTCCGACCCCGGCAGGTCGAGGGTGCGGGCGGCCGCACCGGTCGCCAGGACGAGCCGCTCGTACGAGAGCCGCTCCCCAGAGTCGAGCTCGACCTCGTGGGCATCGCGGTCGATCCGCGACGCGGTGGTGCCGAGGCGCAGGTCGACGTCGTGCTCGGCGTACCAGGCCTCGGGGTGCACGAGCGCTTCCTCGAAAGGCGAAGCTCCCTGGAGGAAGCTCTTCGACAGCGGCGGGCGCTCGTACGGCGGCTCGGGCTCAACACCGACGAGCGTCACCGGGCCGGTGTAGCCCTCCTCGCGCAACGTGGTGACGACATGGGCACCCGCGAGCCCGGCTCCGACGACGACGACCTCTCCCGACATCTCACCCTCCATGGTGTGGTCCTGCTCGACTCTCTGGTTCACCTGTGCCCGGTGGCCCCGCTCAGCCCGGTGATCGCGCTCAGCCCGGTGGTCGGGAGGAGCGCTTCCCGTCGGCGCCCGGCTCGTCGAGGAGGCCAGCGAGCACCTCCGCGTGGCTGAGGGTGAGCTCCTTGGTGGCGGTCACGAGCGTGACCGGACCGTCTGCGACCCGCTCGTGCAGCTTCTCGAGAGCGGTGACGCGCTCAGGACTCTCGAGCTCGGCGAGATACCTCGCCAAGAACTCCTCGTGCTTCGACGGGTCGTGGGCGTACCAGTGCCGCAGCTCGTCCGAGGGGGCTACGTCACGCAGCCACTCGTCGAACGCACCGGCGTCCTTGCGCACACCGCGAGGCCAGAGCCGGTCGACGAGCACACGGAGGCCGTCGTCGTCGGACCGCTCGTCGTACACCCGCGCTACCCGCACCACGACTGCGCCTCCCGTTCCCCTCCACCATCCCCCTGCGAGGCCCGAAGGGCAAGCCCCACCTCAGTGGACTTCGGGGGCGGCGAGCCAGGTGCGGTATCCGCCGTCGAGGTTGGCGACGTCCGGATGCCCGAGCTGGCGCAAGAGCATCGCCGAGGTATGTCCGCGCTGCCCGACAGCGCACGTGACCACGACACGCCCCGCGGGGACCTCGTCGTGGCGCGCCCGCAGCTCGTCAAGCGGGATGTTCACGGCCTTGGGCAGCGACCCGCCCGCAAACTCCTCCGCGCTGCGCACGTCCAGCATGAACGCGCCGTCGTCGAGCTCGCGCGCCACCTCGTGCCACTGGACCGTCGCGGTCAGGCCCGCGGCGAGGTTGTCCGCGATCATCCCGAGCATGGTCACGGGGTCCTTCGCCGAGCCGAACTGCGGCGCATAGGCGAGCTCGAGGTTCGCGAGCTCGCTCGCGCGCAACCCCCCGCGCATCGCCGTGGCGATCACGTCGATCCGCTTGTCGACACCAGCCCCGCCCACGCCCTGCGCGCCCAGGATCTCGTCCGATATCGGGTCCACGAGCAGCTTGAGCGCCATGGGTTCGGCGCCGGGGTAGTAGCCCGCGTGGTGGGCCGGATGCGTGTGGATGGCCCGGTACGGGCGGCCCACGGCGCGCAGCCGCTTCTCGTTCCAGCCCGTGACGGCGGCGGTCAGTCCCAGGACGCCGACGACGGCGGTCCCCAGGGTGGGTGTTGCCGCCACGGACCGACCGGTGATCGCATCGGCGACGAGCCGCCCGTGGCGGTTGGCCGTCTGGGCGAGCGGGACCATGACCTCGTCCCCGCTCACGGCGTCCCGCTTCGCGGCGACGTCACCGACGGCGAAGATCGCGGGGTCGGACGTGCGCTGAGAGGCGTCGACGACGACGGCCCCCTGGGCAGTCAGCTCGAGTCCCGCGGCGCGCGCAAGGCCGGACTCGGGGCGCACCCCCACTGCGAGAACCACGAGATCTGCGCGGACGAGGGCGCCGCCGGCGAGGGCGACGTCGTCGGACCCGATCTCCACCACCGTCGCCCCCGTACGCACGGTGACCCCGTGCAGCTCGAGGCGCTCCTGGACGAGCGCGGACAGCTCGGGGTCGAGCGGGGCGAGTACCTGGTCGGTCGCCTCGACCACCGTGACCGCGAGGCCCGCGTGGTGGAAGTTCTCGGCGAGCTCGAGACCGATGAACCCTCCGCCCACGATCACTGCCGTGCGGGGGCGGGTGGGCGCGTCGAGGCTCGTCATGATGGCGTCGAGGTCGGCCACGTCACGCAGGGTGTGGGCGCGCTCGGCCCCGGGGATCTGGGGGCGCACCGGGGAAGCGCCCGTCGCGAGGACGAGGGAGTCGTACGGTTCGACTCTGGTCTCGCGCGTGATGCGGTCGAGGACGTGGACCTCGCGGGCATCCCGGTCGATCCGGGTCACCTCGTGGCCTGTCCGCACGTCGAGGGCGAATCGGGCGCGCAAGGACTCGGGCGTCTGGAGCAAGAGGTCCGCGCGGTCCGGGATGACACCGCTCACGTGGTACGGGAGGCCGCAGTTCGCGAACGAGACGTGCGCGCCGCGCTCGAGCACGAGGATTTCCATGTGCTCGTCGAGGCGTCGCAAGCGCGTGGCCGCGGACATCCCCGCCGCGACACCGCCCACGATCACCGTGCGGCGAGGGCGCGTCATCGCCGGAAGAGGGACGCGAAGAAGCCCTTCGGCTCGGGGGCCGTCGAGGGGCGGCACTGGCACCGCTGGGCGCTCGGCACACGCTTCATGACCTGGTCCGCGTGCTGGCCGCACCCGGTCCAGGTGGCCTTGCCGCAGCTGCTGCAGGTAGCCGGACTACACAGCGCGCATCCTCTCGTAGATACCCCTCGGGGTATGTCATTGCGAGGACCATAACACCCCCGGGGGTATATTGGGGACCATGCAGCTCCCCGCCGAGACCACCCAGTCCGCCACCAACCGCCTCCGCCGCGCGCACGGCCAGCTCGCGGGCATCATCCGCATGCTCGAGGAAGGGCGCGACTGCGAGGACGTCGTCACACAGCTCGCCGCCGTGTCCAAGGCGCTCGACCGGGCGGGGTTCAAGATCATCAGCGAGAACATCCAGGAATGCATCGCCCGTGACGGCCAACCCGACGACGACGGCGTGACACTCGACGAGCTGGAGAAGCTCTTCCTGTCGCTCGCCTGACCCCACCCGCTGAGTAGTCTGGTGGGCATGACCCAGGAGCAGTACGACGATCCATGGGCCCACGCGCAGCGCAGGCTCGAGACGATGGTCG
>JAAYZM010000165.1 GCA_012514835.1 Actinomycetales bacterium | reverse complement strand
TGCGCTGGATGGGCTCGGGCCCCAACACCGGTCTCGGTGAGCTGCACATCCCCGACCTGCAGCCGGGCTCGTCGATCATGCCGGGCAAGGTCAACCCCGTGGTCCCCGAGGCCGTCCTCATGGTCGCGGCGCGCGTGATCGGCAACGACGCGACCGTCGCGTGGGCGGGCGCCTCCGGCAGCTTCGAGCTCAACGTGCAGATCCCCGTGATCGCGCAGGGTGTGCTCGAGTCGATCCGCCTCCTCGCGAACGCCTCGCGCGTGCTCGCCGACCGCACGGTCGCGGGCATCGAGGCCAACGTGGAGAGGGCCCGCGCGTACGCGGAGTCCTCGCCGTCGATCGTCACCCCGCTCAACCGGGTGATCGGCTACGAGGCCGCCGCGAAGATCGCCAAGCACGCCGTGAAGGAGGGCATCACGATCCGCGAGGCCGTGGTCGCCCTCGGCTACGTCGAGCGTGGCGAGGTGACCGAGTCTCAGCTCGACGAGGCGCTCGACGTGCTGAGCATGACGCGGTCGCCGCAGTAGTACCCCCGGGCGGCACCCGCTGCCCGGGCACTGGCGAACGGAGGAGCGCGTGGCGCACGTCCTGATCGTGGGTGGTGGCGTGGTGGGTCTGTCCACCGCGTGGTTCTTGCGCGAGCGCGGCGAAGAGGTCACCGTGCTCGACGCCGGGCGCGCGGGCATGGGGGCGTCGTGGGGCAACGCCGGGTGGCTCACCCCCGGCATCAGCACGCCGCTGCCGGACCCGGCGATCCTCGCGTACGGCATCAAGGCGGTCGCGAGCCCGAGCTCACCCGTCTACATGCCCGTCTCGTTCGACCCCGAGCTGTGGGGCTTCCTGCTGCGGTTCCTGCGCAACTCGACGCCGTCACGCTGGATGACGGCCATGCGCTCGCTCATCGGCATCAACGTGCACGCCTTCGACGCGTTCGACGCCCTCGCGCGCGGCGGGGCCGACGGCGTGGGCCGGGTCGAGGTGCCCACGCACGTGCCCGGCAAGGACGGCACCGCGCCCTTCATCGCGGCCTACACCGACGTGCGCCACCGCAAGGGCCTGCAGCACGAGTTCGACCAGATCGACGCGGCCGGCCAGCCTGTGTCCTACCAGCTGCTCGACGGCGACGAGGTGCGCGCGCTGATCCCGAACGTCTCCGACGCGATCACGGCCGGCATCCGGCTCGAGGACACGCGCTTCATCGACCCGCCCCGCTACGTCGCGTCGCTGCGCGCGGCCGTCCTCGCGCGCGGGGTGCGGATCGTCGAGGACACCGAGGTGCTCGGGATCGACGACGACGGCCCCCGCGTGCGCCTCACGTTCTCTCCGGGTGTCGAGCCCCTCTCGGGGGACGCCGTCGTCGTCGCTACCGGATCCCTGCTCGGGCGGCTCGCGAAGCGGCTCGGCGTGCGCACCACGGTGCGCGCGGGGCGCGGCTACTCGTTCTCCGTGCCCGCGGACCCGATGCCCACGGGGCCCGTCTACTTCCCGTTCGAGCGCGTCGCGTGCACACCGCTCGCGGACCGCTTCCGGGTGGCCGGGATGATGGAGTTCCGTCGCTCGACAGCGCCGTTCGACGCGCGACGCGTCGCGGCGATCGTGCGGGCGAGCAAGCCACTGTTCCGCGACCTGCCCACGGAGGGCGTCGGGGTGGACCTCGCGGACCGTGCGGACGAGTGGGTGGGCTCGCGGCCCTGCACCCCGGACGGGCTCCCGCTGATCGGCGCGACACGCTCCGAGCGCGTGTTCGTGGCGGGCGGGCACGGCATGTGGGGCGTCACCCTGGGCCCCGCCACGGGCCAGCTCCTCGCAGAACAGATCACCACGGGCCGCACCCCGCCACCCCTGGCCTCCTTCTCCCCCCTGCGCTAGGCCCATCTGCTGACCCCACAGTGGAGTGTTCTTCCCCCGGGTGGAGTGTTCTTCACGAGAAACCCCCAGAGTGGAGCAGTCTTCGAGAAGATGGCTCCACTCTGCCGGTCAGGACGTGGTGGTCAGTCGGGGGCGACCGGCGCGAGGGCGAACTTGGCCTCGCGGCGCGAGTCCTGGGCGCCCGAGACCGTCTTGGTCTCCCAGTCCACCTCGATGGCCTGCACCGAGCCGTAGAAGTAGTAGTACCCGGGGATGGGCGCGGTGACCTTGTAGCCCATCTGCTTGAGGGACTTGAGCCCGTCCTTGCCGGGCTTGCGCTCCATGTCGAGCGCGCGGCCCGCGGCGTGGAAGCGGGGGGCGTCCACGGCCGTCTGCAGGTCCTGGCCGAACAGTGCCCACCGCGTCATGACGTTGGCGAGGATCATCGGGATGCGCTCCCCCGCGGGCGAGCCGATGCCGAGCACGGGCTTGCCGTCTCCGTCCACCACGATGGCTGGGAGGCTCCACGAGACGGTCCGTCGCCCGGGCGAGGGCTGGTTGAGGGGCCCGTTGAGCTTGCCGAAGCGGTTGAGCTGGTCGTTGAGGAAGAACCCGTCGACGTACTTGCCCGAGCCCCACAGGCTCGTGAGCGTATTGGTCATCGTGACCATGAAGCCGCTCGAGTCCACCACGGTGAGGTGCGTGGTCTCGCCGGGCGAGGTCTGCTCCTCCTCGGGCACGGTCGCGGAGCCTGCACCGGGGTCCGCGGGTGGTTCCGTCGTGGGGTCGGGCGTGGGCGTCGGCTCCGGGGTGGGGTCCGGCGTCGGGGT
>JAAYZM010000164.1 GCA_012514835.1 Actinomycetales bacterium | reverse complement strand
GACATGCTGATGCACTGGGTCGAGCACGGGGTCACGGCGTTCCGGGTCGACAACCCGCACACGAAGCCGCTGACGTTCTGGGAGCGGATCCTCGCGGACGTGCGCGCCGACCACCCCGAGGTCGTGTTCCTCTCCGAGGCGTTCACGAAGCCCGCGATGATGCTCACGCTCGCGAAGGTGGGCTTCCACCAGTCCTACACGTACTTCACGTGGCGCAACACGCGCGAAGAGCTCGAGGAGTACCTGCAGACGGTCTCGGGCGAGGACGGCTCGTTCTTGCGCCCGAGCTTCTGGCCCACGACGCACGACATCCTCACGCCGTACATGCAGCACGGCGGGGTCGCGGGCTTCGCCGTGCGCGCCGTGCTCGCCGCGACGGGCGCACCCACGTGGGGCATCTACTCGGGGTACGAGCTGGTCGAGGACGTCCCGCGCCCCGGCGTCGAGGAGCAGATCGACAACGAGAAGTACGAGTTCAAGCCGCGGGACTGGGCGAAGGCGGACGAGCTCGGCATCGCACGCCTCCTCGGGGTGCTCAACGACGTCCGACGACGCCGCCCCGCGCTGCGACAGCTCCGCAACCTGACCGTCCACGGCACCACGAACGAGCACGTCCTCGCGTTCTCGCGACACCTCGACGCCGAGCACTCTCCGACGGGTCGCCCGGACACCGTCGTCGTCGTCGTGAACCTCGATCCGCACCACACGCAGGAGGCGACCGTCTTCCTCGACCTGCACGCCCTCGGCCTGCCGCCCGACACGTCGTTCGCCGCGCACGACGAGCTCTCGGGCCGGACGTTCGCGTGGAACGCGACCCCCTACGTCCGCCTCGACCCCCTCGACCAGGTCGCCCACGTCATCCATGTGAGGCCCGCATGAGCAACCCCCCGACCGGTCCCCTCCCGCTCGGCGTCCTGCCGGCCCCTCGGCGACCCGAGGTGCCGGAGAACCCCCCGACCACGGGGCTCCTCGAGGACCCTGAGTGGTACCGCACGGCCGTGTTCTACGAGGTGCTCGTCAAGTCCTTCGCGGACTCGGGCGGCACGGGCACGGGCGACCTGCGCGGGGTGATCGACCGGCTCGACTACCTGCAGTGGCTCGGCGTGGACTGCTTGTGGCTCCCGCCGTTCTACCCCTCGCCCATGCGTGACGGCGGCTACGACGTGGCCGACTTCACGGGCGTGGCCCCGCAGTACGGCACCATCGAGGACTTCACGGAGCTGGTCGCGGCGTGCCACGCGCGCGGCATGCGCGTGATCGTCGACATGGTCATGAACCACACGAGCGACCAGCACCCGTGGTTCCAGGCGTCCCGCTCCGACCCGGACGGACCGTACGGCGACTTCTACGTGTGGCGCGACCACGACGAGGACTACCGCGACGCGCGCATCATCTTCGTGGACACCGAGACGTCCAACTGGACGTTCGACCCCGTGCGCCGCCAGTACTTCTGGCACCGCTTCTTCTCCCACCAGCCGGACCTCAACTTCGAGAACCCGCGCGTGATCGAGGCGATGTTCGACGCCGTGCGGTTCTGGCTGCGGCTCGGTGTCGACGGGTTCCGGCTCGACGCCGTGCCCTACCTCTTCGAGGAAGAGGGCACGAGCTGCGAGAACCTGCCGCGCACTCACGAGCTGCTCGCCGACCTGAGGGCCATGATCGACCGCGAGTTCCCGGGACGCATTCTTCTCGCCGAGGCGAACCAGTGGCCCGAGGACGTGGTCGAGTACTACGGCACCGACGAGCGCCCCGAGTGCCACCTGTGCTTCCACTTCCCCGTGATGCCGCGCATCTACTACGCGCTGCGGGACCAGAAGTCGCGGGCGATCATCGACATCCTCGCGGACACCCCCTCGGTGCCCGCGGGGGGTCAGTGGTCCACGTTCTTGCGCAACCACGACGCGCTCACCCTCGAGATGGTCTCGACCGAGGAGCGCGCGTCGATGTACGGCTGGTACGCCCCCGACCCGCGCATGCGCGCGAACGTCGGGATCCGGCGCCGGCTCGCTCCCCTGCTCGACAACTCGCGCAAGGAGCTCGAGCTCGCGCACGCCCTGCTGCTGAGCCTGCCCGGTTCGCCGTGCCTCTACTACGGCGACGAGATCGGCATGGGCGACAACATCTGGTTGCCTGACCGCGACGCGGTGCGCACCCCGATGCAGTGGACGCCCGACCGCAACACGGGCTTCTCGACGGCGGACCCGGGCCAGCTCCACCTGCCCGTGGTCCAGTCCCTCGTGCACCACTACGCGCACGTCAACGTCGAGGCGCAGCTCGCCCAGCCCACGTCGTTGCTGCACTGGGTGCGCGGCATGCTCACCGTGCGCCGGCGCAACCCCGTGCTCGGGACGGGCGACTTCGCCGCCGTCGAGTGCGACAACGAGTCCGTGCTCGCGTTCTTGCGCCACGGGCCCAACGCCACCGTGCTTGTCGTGGCGAACCTCGCCTCGACCGCACGCTCCGCGACCCTGCACCTGCCCGCGCACGCCGGGTCCGCGCTCACCGACGTCTTCGGCGGGGCGGGGTTCCCCGCGGTGTCCGACGACGGGCACGTCTCGCTGACCCTCGGGGCGCGCGACTTCTACTGGCTCGACGTCACGGGCGACTGACGAGGTTGCGCCTCCGCCGCGGACCCGGGAGGGTCAGCGTGTCCGCGCAGATCGAGACGGATCGGCACGCCCGCGAAGACTGGGCCTGTCGGATGCGTTTGCGCAGGTCAGAGGCGCGCGAGGGGGAGTGTCAGTGGTGGCGTCTAGCGTGGCGGTATGTCCTGGTTCGACACGGTTGCCTCGAGCGACGACGGCGGTTCCCGGGGGCTCGACGCCTCCGGGGGCTCTCGTGGTGCGCGTGAGTCGGGCGTGCTCGACGGGCGGGGGCGGGGGCGCGTGGCTGTGGAGTCCGGGCCGCGTCCGACGCTCGCGTGGCACGTCGCGGCACCCGGGCCGGGGCTGGCCGGGTTGCTGGGTGAGCTCGAGCACGAGTCGCTCGAGCTGCTCGACGACTATGACGTGGTCGAGTTCGTCGCGGCCGCCCATCGGGTCGCGTCGTGGGCGCACCGTCTGGTCGTGGCCGGGGCCGGGGAGCTGGCCACGCGCGAGTCGATGCACGCACCCGTCGAGGTCGAGCTCGCTCACGGGCTGACCCCCGAGCGGATCGCCGGAGCAGAGCTGGGCCTGCGCCTGGGCATCACTCCCCGGGCGGGCCAGAACCTGGTGCGTACCGGAACTGCGATGCGCCGCAACCTTGCCCCCACCGGGGACGCGCTACGGGCGGGCTGGATCGACGCGCACAAGGCCAAGACGCTGCTAGACGGGCTCGACGGGTTGCCCACCCAGCTGGCCGTGACCGTCCAGGACGCCGTCCTGCCCCGCGCCGCGCGACGCACCCCCACCCAGCTCGCCGCGGACATCCGTGGCGCGATCGTGCACCTGGACCCGTGCGAGGCCGCCCGCCGCCACCAGGACGCCGCCAAGGGCCGCCACCTGACCAGACCCAAGGTCCTGCCCGACGGCATGGCCGGACTCTGGCTGCACACCACCGCCCCCGACGCCCACGCCCTCTACGACGCGATCGACCACGCCGCCCGCACCCGCCGCCGCGCCGGAGACACCCGCACCCTCGACCAGCTACGCGCCGACCTGATCTGCCAGCACGTCCTGCACCGCGGTGACACCCCCGCCCACGGACACACCACGGGTGCGGGCACCACGGATACAGGCGCAACGGGTGCGGGCGCCACGGGTGCGGGCGCCACGGGTGCGAGCGACACGAAGGCCCCTGTGCGCGCCGACGTGCGCGTCCTGGTCCCGTTGACCACCCTGCTCGGGACGGGCGAGGAGGCCGGCGAGCTCATCGGGCACGGCGCGATCGATCCCGTCACCGCCCGCGCCCTGGCCGCCGGAGGCACCTGGCGGCGCCTGGTCACCGACCCCACCAGCGGCACCGTCCTGGACGTCGGGCGCACCCGCTACACCCCACCCGCCGACCTCGCCGAGCACGTACGCCACCGCGACCGCACCTGCGTGCACCCCACGTGCCAGACCCCCGCCTGGACCAGCGAGCTCGACCACACCATCGCCTACCGCCCAGGACGCGACGACGGCGGAACCACCGCCGCGAACAACCTCGCACCCCTGTCCAAGGGCTGCCACCAGCTCAAGACCCACACCCGCTTCCGGCTGCACCAACCCAGCCCGGGGCGCTTCGTGTGGACCACCCCCACCGGGCACACCTACTCACGGGACCCCGAACCACCCATTCCCACGCTCACGAGAGACCACCCCCTGCACGAGCACCGCAACACCCTGCGAAGCATGGACCCGCACCCGGAG
>JAAYZM010000163.1 GCA_012514835.1 Actinomycetales bacterium | reverse complement strand
GGCACCGTGCTCGTCCCCGCGAACGTCGACGCGTACGCCGAGGGCCAGTCCGTGCCACCCGAGGAGGTGCGGTTGTTCCTCGCGCTGCGCGAGGCCGCGCACGCGCGGCTGTACGCGCACGTCACGTGGTTGCGCGCCCACGTGCTCGCGCTGGTCCACGACTACGCGCGCGGCGTGACGATCGACCTGTCCTCGCTCGAGGAGTCCTTGCGCTCCGTGGACCTCTCCGACCCGCAGGCCCTCCAGCAGGCGATCACCTCGGACGTGTTCGCGCCGCAGGTCACGCCCGCCCAGGAATCGGCGCTGCTGCGCCTCGAGACGGTCCTCGCGCTCGTCGAGGGCTGGGTGGACGAGGTGGTCGCCGCGGCCGCGACCGCGCACCTTCCCCAGACGGTCGCCCTGCGCGAGATGGTCCGACGACGGCGAGCCGCGGGCGGCCCGGGCGAGACGGCTTTCGCCAACCTGGTGGGCCTCGAGCTGCGCCCCCGGCGGTCCCGCGAGGCCGCGGCGCTGTTCGCGCACGTCCAGGTGGCCGGTGGCCCCGAGGCGCGTGAGGCCGTGTGGGCCCACCCGGACCTGCTCCCCACGGCCGAGGACCTCGACAACCCGTCCGGCTTCCTGGCCCGCCGCGAGGCCGCCCGCACGGCGGACGCCGAGATCGACGAGGCCCTCGCGGCGCTCCTCGAGCTCGGTGAGCAGGAGCGCGACTCGGACAGCTGAGGGTTCAGCTCACCAGAGCGCGGCTGCGCCGGGCGCGTCGTCGTCACCCTCGTCCTCGAGCACGTCGTCGTCGAGGTCCGCGGGCGCGCCGGCACGGTCCGCCCAGCTCACGCCGTCGAGGAACGCCTTCGCGCGCTCGTGCTCGGGGTAGACCGAGAGCTCGGCCCAGAAGGCCGCGTCGTGGTGCACGTGGAGCAGGTGGTTGAGCTCGTGCAGCAGCACGTAGTCGACCACCCACGCGGGCATGCCCTGCAGGCGCGTCGAGAGCCGGATCGAGCGGTCCGACGGCGTGCACGAGCCCCAGCGCTTCTTCTGCCGCGCGGACCACGCGACGCTCGCGGGGACGGCGCGCCCGCCGAGGTAGCGGGCGGAGAGCTCGGTGGCCCGCCGGGCGAGCTCGGCGTCGGACGGCCTGCGCCGCGACTCCTTGCGCTCGAGGTCCGCGACCATCTTCTCGACCCACTCGCGCTCTTGCGCGCGCGAGAACCGGGCGGGGATCGCGACGATGATTCGCCCCTCCTCGCGGAAGGCGGACACCGTCCGGGTCCGGCGCCGCGATCGGCGCACCTCGACGTCGGCTCTGCTGGCTGTGCTCACGACGACGACGCTAGCGCGCACCCCTGACACCACGAAGTTCTCCACAGCGACCGGGTCAACCTGTGGATAATCCCGTCGACGGCGCGCCGGGCGCGGAATCCCGCGGCTGCGGGGCTCCACGTCTACGCTGGGGATCGGCACGGCCCGACGGCGTCCGCCGGTGCGGCCCTGACGTGAACGGAGATCGGCATGGCTGAGACCTACAAGGGCGAGTTCTACTGTGTGAAGTGCAAGGAGAAGCGCGAGGCAGAGGGTCGCGTCGAGGTCACCTCGACGGGTCGCCGGATGGCCAAGGGCGAGTGCCCCGTGTGCGGCACCAAGCTCAACCGCATCCTCGGCAAGGCCTGACCAGCACGAGCAGCACGGCGGCGAGCCTCGCCGTCGAGACGAGGCGGTCGCGCAGCGTAGCGCGGCCGCCTCGACCTTTGCCTGTGGATAACTCTGGGTGCGTCGCGCTGACGTGCCAACCTGCCGCCATGCGATGGCGACGAGGGCTCCAGGTCATGACGCGGCGACGCGGGGAGGTGCAGATCGGCACCGACCCGCGCTGGGCCGTGCGGGTGAGCGGGTTGGACCGCGCCGAGGCGCACATGCTCGCGACGCTGACCGATCTCGAGGAGGTGCCGTTCGAGGGACTCGCGCTGCGGCACGGTGTCGAGGAGGTGCGTGCCCGCGAGCTGTTCCGCCTTCTCGAGGAGGCTCGCGTGCTCGCCCCGGCGCCCGTGCACCGGCGCGGCACGGACCGGACTCCTGTCCCTGCGCGGCTCGGGGACGACCTCCAGGTCCACTCGCTCCTCGCCCGCGACGCGGACGGGGCCGCGCTGCTCGGTGCGCGCGCCCGGCGGACCGTGGGCATCGAGGGGCTCGGCAGGACGGGAGCTGTCGTGGCGAGCACCCTCGCGGCGGCGGGGGTGGGTGCGCTCGTCCTCGACGACCCGCGGGCCGTGGGTGTGCAGGAACCCGGCGTGGGTGGCATCACCGAGCGGGACGTCGACCAGCCCCGCGAGACCGTGGTCGCGCGCGTCGTCACGGACGTCGCGCCCGGGATCACGACCAGGACGGGCACCTGGGCGGACGGCGCGCCCGACGTCGTGGTCCTCGTGGACTCCTACGCGACGGATCCCGAGCGTGCGCGCACGAGACTCGAGTCAGGGATGGCGGTGCTCCCCGTGGTGGTGCGCGAGGCGGACGCCGTCGTCGGCCCCTTCGTGGTGCCCCGAGGTGCCCCGTGCTTGCGGTGCGTGGGCCTGCACCACGCGGACGCGGACCCGGACTGGCCCGTGCTCGTGGCGCAGCTGTGCTCGCGCGGGCGGCGCTCCCCCGCACCGCAGGTCTCGGTGCTCGCGCACCTCGTCGGAGCGTTCGCGGCGAGCCAGGTGCTCGCGGTGCTCGACGGCGAGGTGCCCGCGACCGCGGGAGCGAGCTACGAGTTCTCGCTCCCGCAGCCGATAGGACGACGCCGGGAGTGGTCGGAGCACCCTGGGTGTGAGTGCGCCGACCACGTCCCGGCGTGATGCCCCCTGCTGGTTGCCCCCTGCAGGTGCCCCCTGCTGGCTGGCGGTGCGCTACGCGGCGTGCGTGGCGTCCTTGCGGGGGCGTCCGCGGCCGCGCTTCGTGGCGACGACGACGCCGTCGATGAAGACCTGGCCGCCCCAGACGCCCCAGGGCTCGGCACGGTCGATCGCACCGGCGAGGCAACCCTCCATGAGCGGGCAGGACCGGCACAAGGCCTTGGCCTGCTCCACCTGGGCGCCCTGCTCGGCGAACCAGAGCTCGGAGTCGTTCACCCGGCAGGGGATGAGCTCCGAGATGACTCGGTCGAACTGGGCGCGCTCGTCCTCGAGGGTGTAGCCGGTCGCCGCGCCGGACTGGATCGCTGAACCGCCGCTGTCGAGTGTGTCGAGCAACGTGGTGAGCCGCACGATGTCCTCCTGAAGATCCGTGCTGGTGGTGGTGGTGTCGGGTTCCGGTACTCCCGGGGCCGACCCACCTCACCGCCGGGGCGGAGGAGATGAGAAAGGCCGCGGGTTCCGAGTCGGACTCCGCGGCCTGGGGGTTCATGCCTGCTCTAGAGCAGGATCTCCCTGAAAGGTGCGGGGTCTGGTGCGGCGGACTTGCTGTGCTTCGAGGCGAGTGCGATCCCCGAGGGACGCCACCCACGCGAACGCGCGACAAGGCCCGTGTTCCCATAGCGGGCGGCGGGCACGTCAAAGCGACGGAGGGTCTGGGCCACTGCGGGCGCGACGCACAGATCTGTCATCGTGATCATCGGTACCTACCTCCTCATCTGGGATCGGGTCGCCCCTCGGCGACGCTCCTCTTCGCGGACCTGAACAACCTACGCTCGCGACCCGGTGAATGCCAACGTATTTACGCGAGAAGTTTTCTCCGTCTCGCGCGGGCGTCTCTCAGCCGCCGGATCTCGCGGCTCGGCGCACGATCTCGAGCACCGACTCGCCATACTTCTCGAGCTTCGTGGGGCCGACGCCGCCCACCCCGGCGAGCTCCGCGAGCGAGCCCGGTCGCACCTCGGCGACCGCCTCGAGCGTCGCGTCCGCGAGCACCGTGTAGGCGGGTCGCCCTTGGGCGCTCGCGACGGACGCGCGCCACTCGCGCAGCGCCTCGTAGACCTCGGGGTCGTACTGGCCCGTGAGGGTGACGCGGCGACCCGGCTGCACCTTGCCCTGGCCCGCGTACCGCGCCCGACCACCCGCGCCGGTCGAGCTGGTCGAGCCGTCCGGCCAGATCCCGTCGAGGAACCGCGTGCGCTTGCGCCCCTGGCGCCCACCGGGGTTGCGGGCCCGGGCGAAGGACAGCTCGAGGTGCTCGCGCGCGCGCGTCACGCCCACGTAGAGCAACCGGCGCTCCTCCGCGACGGCGGCGTCCGTCTCCGCGAGCGAGATCGGCATGAGCCCTTCGCTCAGGCCCGTGAGGAACACGGCGTCCCACTCGAGACCCTTCGCGGCGTGCAGGGTCGCGAGGGTCACGCCGTCCACCGTGGGCGCGTGCTGGGCCGCGGCGCGCTCCTCGAGGTCCGCCACGAGGTCGGCGAGCCCGGCCGTGCCACCCGCGGCGGCCCGTTCCGTCGCGAGGTCCTCCGCGAGGGACACGAGGGCCTGGAGCGCGTCCCACTTCTCCCGTGCGGCACCGCGCGCGGCTGGCGGCTCGTCCGTCCAGCCCACGTCCCGCAGCGCGTCGCGGACCTGGTCCCCGAGTGCATCGTCGTCGGACACGTGCCGCACTGCGGCCCGCAGTACCGCGACGGCCTCGCGGACGTCCCTGCGCTGGAAGAAGCGTTCCCCGCCGCGCACCACGTAGCCGATGCCCGCGGCCGCGAGGGCCTGCTCGAACGCCTCGGACTGCGCGTTGGTGCGGTACAGCACGGCGATCTCGCTCGCGGGCGTACCCGCCGCGACGAGCCGCGCGATGCGTGCGGCGATGCCCTCCGCCTCGCCCTCGTCGTCCGGGTAGGCCGTGAACGCCACGGGTGGGCCGGGCGGCCGCTGGGCCACGAGCTCGAGGCTGTCCGCGCGCCGCCCCCGCGCCGCGAGGACCTTGTTGGCGAGCTCGACCACCTGGGGCGTCGAGCGGTAGTCGCGCACGAGCTTGACCACCTTGGCGCCCGGGAACTCCTGGGTGAACGTCAGCAGGTGGTGCGGCGTGGCGCCCGTGAAGGAGTAGATGGTCTGGGCCGGGTCGCCCACGACGCACAGCTCCTTGCGGCCCCCGAGCCACTGGTCCAGGAGGAACTTCTGCAGCGGCGAGACGTCCTGGAACTCGTCCACCACGAAGCGTCGGTACTGCGAGCGCACCTGCTCGGCCACGTCCCGGTGCTCCTGGAGCATGCTCGCGAGCAGGAGGAGCACGTCCTCGAAGTCGATGACCCCGCGCGCCGCCTTCGTCTTCTCGTACTCGGCGAGCAGGCGCGCGACGGTCTGGTGGGTGTAGCCCGCCACCTGGGGACGGCCCGTGGCCTCCGCGGCGCGCACGTAGTCGTCCGGCTCGACGAGCGAGACCTTGGCCCACTCGACCTCGCCCGCGAGGTCCCGCACGGACACCCGGTCCACGCCGAGCGCGAGGCGGCCCGCGGCCTCCGCGACGGCGCTCGCCTTGTGCTCCATGAGGCCCGGCGGGGCGCCACCCACCACCTTGGGCCAGAAGAAGCCGAGCTGGCGCAGCGCGGCGGCGTGGAACGTGCGCGCCTGGACCCCCTCGACACCGAGCTGGCGCAGCCGCGTGCGCATCTCCCCCGCCGCGCGCGCCGTGAACGTCACCGCGAGCACCGACGTGGGCGTATAGACCCCGGAGCGCACGCCGTACGCGATGCGGTGCGTGATCGCACGGGTCTTGCCCGTCCCGGCGCCCGCGTGCACGCACACGGGACCCGTCGTGGCGAGGGCGACCTCACGCTGCTCGGGGTCGAGCGCGTCGAGGATCTGATCGGCGGAGAGCATCGGTGCCCATCCTCGCAGGCGCCGCCGACACCCCGGGCGGCCTCCTCAGTGCCCTGTGGACGGTGCGACCCACCTCACTGACGGATCCGCGCCGCTGACGTAGCCTGCTCGCGTGACCGAGACGAACGCCGCCCCCCAGGACCAGACCCTCACCATGTACTCGACCACGTGGTGCGGGTACTGCCGACGGCTCAAGACCCAGCTCGACTCGCAGGGCATCGCCTACCGCGAGGTCAACATCGAGGAGGACGCCGAGTCCGCGGCGTTCGTCGAGAGCGTCAACGGCGGCAACCAGACCGTCCCGACGCTGCTGTTCCCCGACGGCTCGACGGCCACGAACCCCTCGCTCGCGCAGGTCCGCGAGCGGCTCGCGAACGCCTGAGCCGCGTCAGGTAGCCCCACTCAGGGCAGCGTCCCGCCGTACCAGTCCTCGATGAGCGCACGCGCGATCGAGGCACGGCCCGGGAGCAACACCTCGCCCGACGACGACGCCTCTCGTAGCCCTGGCCGGTCGAACCACCGGGCGTCGGCGACCTCGATGCCGTCGACCTCGATCTGCGTGCTCGTGGCCCGCGCCGTGTAGGCGAGCATGAGCGACGCCGGGAACGGCCACGTCTGCGAGCCGCGGTACTCGATCTGGGTCACCGGGAGCGACACCTCCTCGAGCACCTCGCGGCGCAGCGC
>JAAYZM010000162.1 GCA_012514835.1 Actinomycetales bacterium | reverse complement strand
GTTCCTGCAGGGCAAGGAACAGACGATGGAGGAGTTCTTCCACACGTTCAACACCCTGCACAACGCGAACAAGCAGGTGGTCATCACCTCGGACGTGCCGCCCAAGCAGCTCAACGGCTTCGAGGACCGCATGCGCTCGCGCTTCGAGTGGGGCCTCATCACGGACGTCCAGCCGCCGGACCTCGAGACGCGTATCGCGATCCTCCGCAAGAAGGCCGGGGCGGACAACCTCCCCGCGCCCGACGACGTCCTGAGCTACATCGCCTCGCGCATCTCGACCAACATCCGTGAGCTCGAGGGTGCCCTCATCCGTGTCACGGCGTTCGCACAGCTCAACCGCCAGCAGGTGGACCAGTCGCTCGCGGAGATCGTGCTCAAGGACCTCATCACGGACGACGACGCGGTCGAGATCACGGCGGCGACGATCATCGCCCAGACGGCCGCGTACTTCGGCCTGACCATCGATGACATCTGTGGCTCCTCGAGGTCCCGCGTCCTGGTGACGGCCCGGCAGATCGCCATGTATCTGTGCCGTGAGCTCACGGACATGTCCTTGCCGAAGATCGGTCAGGCGTTCGGTGGCCGCGACCACACGACGGTGATGCACGCGAACCGCAAGATCTCCGAGCTGATCGGTGAGCGTCGCGCGGTGTACAACCAGGTCGCGGAGCTCACGAACCGGATCAAGCAGCAGCACCGCGGCTGACCGCCGTCGGACGCGCAGGCGCGACATGCCTGGTCAGATGCCCACAGAACGGGCAAATCCCCCAAGGTCTCAACCTCGACCTGACCAAGCCGTAGGACGAATACTCACACCTGTGCACAACCCTGTGGATAGCCGTGGACGAGCGGCGTGTCGGTGTGGAGCACCACGACAAGATCCGTGGACGACGGCGAGCGCGTGCAGCGCCGTCCCCACGTCTCGGCGTCGTGCCCAGGCCGGCCCACAGCCGCGTCCACACGAAACTTGTCGTTCTCACCTGCACGAACGCACGCGGTCCACAGTTCCCACAAGTGCGATGACTATGACGAGTCTTACCTAGGGGAAGATTCCACACACCAGCGAAGACCGATCCGAGCGAGTCACACAAACGCCGAGCGGTGGCGCTGCCGCACAAGCCCTGGCTCGCGTAGTCTTCGCTGCAGTGCCCACGGAATCGACCCCCGGACGGCGGGACGAAGGAGTTGAAGGATGAAGTTCCGAGTCGAGCGCGATGTGCTCGCCGAAGCCGTCACCTGGACTGCGCGCACTCTGCCGACGCGCCCCGCAGCACCTGTCCTGGCCGGGGTACGCATCGAGGCGGACCCCGCCGGCGTGCTGCACCTCGCGAGCTTTGACTACGAGGTCTCGGCAAGGTCGCAGATCGCCGCGGAGGTCACAGAACCTGGCACCGTGCTCGTCTCGGGTCGGCTCCTCGCGGAGATCTCTCGTGCGCTGCCCGCCAAGCCCGTGGATGTCACGCTCGACGGCACCAAGGTGGTGGTCACGTGTGGTTCGAGCCGTTTCACGTTGCTGACCATGCCCGTCGAGGAGTACCCCGCTCTTCCCGCGATGCCGGATGCCGCGGGCGTGTTCGACGGCGACGAGCTCGCGAAGGCCGTGGCCCAGGTGACCGTCGCCGCGTCGCGTGACGACACGCTTCCCCTCCTCACGGGCGTGCGCGTCGAGATCGAGGGCGAGAAGGTCACGATGCTCGCCACGGACCGGTACCGCCTCGCGCTGCGTGAGCTGGACTGGCGTCCGGCGAGCCCGGACGTGTCGACGGCCGCTCTCGTGCGGGCCAAGACCTTGTCCGACGTCGCGAAGTCGCTCGGTGCGTCCCCCGAGGTGACTGTCGCGTTCTCGACGGGTTCCGGCGTGGACCTCATCGGCTTCGAGTCCGGTGGCCGGGTCACGACGTCGCTCCTCGTGGACGGTGACTACCCCGCGGTCCGTCGCCTGTTCCCGGACGAGACGCCCATCCACGCCGTGGTGGACAACCACGCGCTGATCGACGCGGCCAAGCGCGTGGCCCTCGTCGCGGAGCGCAACACGTCGATCCGGCTCGCGTTCTCCGAGGGCCAGGTGGTTCTCGACGCTGGTCAGGGTGACGACGCGCAGGCCTCGGAGTCCATCGAGGCGAAGCTCGAGGGCGAGGAGATCACCGTGGCGTTCAACCCGCACTACCTCCTCGACGGGCTCACCGCGATCGACTCCCCCTTCGTGCGGTTCTCCTTCACGCACCCGAACAAGCCGGTCGAGTTCACGGGTCAGAAGACGGCCGAGGGCGACGACGACCGCTCCTACCGGTACCTGCTGGTCCCGATCAGGTTCGCGAGCTGATCGCGATGCAGCTCGGGATCGTCGGCCTGGGGCGCATGGGCGCCAACATGCGCGAGCGGCTGCGCCGCGGGGGGCACGAGGTCACGGGCTTCGACCGGAACCCCGAGGTCTCCGACGTCGAGTCCCTCGCGGATCTCGTCGCAGCGTTGCCCGCCGGTCAGCGTGTGGTCTGGATCATGGTCCCCGCGGGCGACATCACGCGCGGCGTGGTGACCGAGCTCGCGGCGCTGCTCACCGAGGGTGACCTCGTGATCGAGGGCGGCAACTCGCACTACGTCGACGACGCGAAGCACGCCGAGATCCTCGCGGAGCACGGCATCGGCTATCTCGACGTCGGCGTCTCCGGTGGTGTGTGGGGTCTCGAGAACGGTTACGGCCTCATGGCTGGCGGCGCGGACGCGGATATCGAGCGCGCGCTGCCGATCTTCGACACGTTGCGGCCCGAGGGTCCGCGCGACGAGGGATTCGTCCACGCGGGCGGCGTCGGCGCAGGTCATTACGCGAAGATGGTCCACAACGGCATCGAGTACGGGCTCATGCAGGCGTACGCCGAAGGCTTCGAGCTGCTCGGCGCGTCGGGCGTCGTCACGAACGTCCCCGGGACGATGAAGGCGTGGAGCCGCGGCACCGTGGTCCGCTCGTGGCTGCTCGACCTGCTGGTCGAGGCCCTCGAGGAAGACCCCCAGCTCGCCAAGATCGACGACTGGGTCGAGGACTCGGGCGAGGGCCGCTGGACCGTGGACGAGGCGATCGACCACGCCGTCCCGCTCCCGGTGATCTCGGCCGCGCTGTTCGCACGCTTCGCCTCGCGCCAGGTGGACTCTCCCGCGATGAAGGCTGTGGCCGCGCTGCGCCACCAGTTCGGCGGGCACGCGACGAAGCCGGCGCACCCCGCGCCCTGAGCCGTGTTCGTCACCTACCTCGCCCTCACCGACTTCCGCTCGTACGCCGCCGTCGAGCTCGAGCTCGAGCCCGGGGTCACGGCCTTCGTGGGACCCAACGGGCAGGGCAAGACGAACCTCGTCGAGGCGATCGGCTACGCGGCCACGCTCTCGAGCCATCGCGTCTCGGGTGACCAGGCCCTGGTCCGGGCCGGTGCCGAGCGGGCCGTCGTGCGGGTCCGGGCCCAGCGCGGAGACCGCAAGGCGGCGCTCGAGCTCGAGATCACCCCGGGCCGGGCCAACAAGGCACGGCTCAACGGCGCCCCCGTGGCCCGGGTGCGGGACGTGCTGGGCCTCGTGCGCACGGTGCTCTTCGCTCCGGAGGACCTCGCGCTCGTCAAGGGTGACCCGGACGGGCGGCGGCGGTTCCTCGACCAGCTCACCATCATGGTGCGCCCGCGCATGGCGGGCACGCTCGCGGACTACGACCGCGTCCTCAAGCAACGCTCCGCGCTCCTGAAGTCCGCCTCGGCCGCGATGAAGACCACGCGCGGCGGGGCGGACCTGCGCACGCTCGACGTGTGGGACGCGAAGCTCGCGGACCTCGGGTCGCAGATCCTCGCCGCGCGCCTCGAGCTCACCGCGGCGCTCGCGCCGCACGTCGCGGTCGCTTATGAGCAGGTCAGCGCGGGGCAGGGTGCGGCGGGGGTGCGTCTGGCTTCCTCGCTCGACAAGGTGTCCGACGACGACGAGCAGCGCGACCCCGCCACCCCGGCGGCCGCGGAAGCACCGACCCCGGCCCTCCTCGAGGCGAGGCTCCTGGACGCGATGAGCCGGTTGCGCCCCAAGGAGATCGAGCGCGGGGTGTGCCTCGTGGGCCCGCACCGCGACGACCTGCTCCTCGAGCTGGGTGGCCTGCCGGCCAAGGGATACGCGAGCCACGGCGAGTCGTGGTCCTTCGCGCTCGCGCTGCGGCTCGCGTGCTACCGGCTCATGACCTCGGGCGAGTCGGGGTGGGACGACCACCACGACGCGGAACCGATCCTCGTGCTGGACGACGTGTTCGCCGAGCTCGACACGGGCCGCCGCGAACGCCTCGCCCAGCTCATCGCTCCCGCGGGCCAGGTGCTGATCACGGCGGCCGTGCCCACCGACGTGCCCGAAGAGCTCGCCGGTGCCAGGGTGGACGTCATGGGTGGCGAGGTGCGCCGTGTCCGGTGACGAGCCGACCCCACGGACCGACCCGGACCGCGAGGGGGTCCCGGTGGGCGAGCTCGCGGAGCTGACCCCGCCCGCACAGGTCGCGCGCCAGGCTCTCGAACGGGCCAAGGCGACGGCCCGCGAGAGAGGTCTCACGCCGGGTGCACCCGGGAGGCGCCGTCGTCGGCCCGTCGTGGAAGCCCAGCTCGCGTCCTCCGGACGTGACCCGATGCTCCTGGGTGACACCGCCGCGAACCTCCTTGCGGAGCGCGGGTGGTCGGACGAGGTCGCGGTGGGCGGGGTGATCGGCCGGTGGGCGGAGGTGGTGGGCGAGCACGTCGCGGAGCACTGCACGCCGGAGACGTTCGAGGACGGCCGGCTCGTGGTGCGCACCGACTCCACGGCGTGGGCCACGAACCTGCGGATGCTCGTGCCGGATCTGCTGACCCGGCTCGCGAAGGACCTCGGGGAGGGCGTGGTCGAGGAGGTCACGGTGCTCGCGCCGGTGGGTCCGAGCTTCAAGAAGGGCCCGCGCAGCGTCCGGGGACGGGGTCCGCGCGACACGTGGGTGTAGCCCCGCGAGAAATCGCTCCCACAGGCATGTGGATAAGTCGGGAAAACGGCCTGGCCAGGGTAGAATGAGAACGACCCTCCTGAGAGCCGCGGACCGCCCGTGACGCCAGGAGCTCCAGGCGAGTGGACTGATCCGGCCTCGTGGCCCGAGTCGCGCGCCTGAATGACGTTGAGGAGCACCCAGCCCCGTGGCGAACGAGAGCACGACGCCCGCCGTCGGATACGACGCCAGCAACATCACGGTACTCGAGGGACTCGAAGCAGTCCGCAAGCGCCCCGGCATGTACATCGGCTCGACCGGTGAGCGGGGCCTGCACCACCTCGTGTACGAAGTGGTGGACAACTCCGTCGACGAGGCCCTCGCCGGGCACTGCGACACGATCGAGGTCACGCTGCTGGCCGACGGCGGTGTCCGGGTGGTCGACAACGGCCGCGGCATCCCCGTCGACATCGTCGAGTCCGAGGGCAAGCCCGCCGTCGAGGTCGTCCTCACGGTCCTCCACGCGGGCGGCAAGTTCGGCGGTGGCGGGTACGCGGTCTCCTGCGGTCTGCACGGCGTCGGCGTTTCCGTGGTCAACGCCCTCTCGCACCGTCTCGCGGTCGAGGTGCGCCGCAAGGGCAACGTGTTCCGGCAGGAGTACGCCGACGGCGTGCCCCAGGCCGAGCTCAGCAAGGACGAGGCGACCGACATCACCGGCACCACGGTGACGTTCTGGCCCAACGACGTCATCTTCGAGACCACGGACTTCGACTTCGAGACGCTGCGCTCGCGCTTCCAGCAGATGGCCTTCCTCAACAAGGGCCTGCGTATCACGCTCACGGACGAGCGCCCCGAGCACACGGACACCGAGGACGAGGTCACGGCGTCCGACGACGGCGCCCCCGAGGCACCCGCGCAGCTGCGCTCGGTCAGCTACCGCTACGACGGCGGCCTCATCGATTACGTGACCCACCTCAACACGGCCAAGAAGAACGACGTGGTCAACCCCGAGGTCATCGCGATCGAGTCGGAGGACACGGAGCGCAAGCTGTCCCTCGAGATCGCGATGCAGTGGACCACGGCCTACTCCGAGTCCGTCCACACGTACGCGAACACGATCTCCACCACGGAGGGCGGCACGCACGAGGAGGGCTTCCGCGCCGCACTGACCTCCCTGGTCAACCGCTACGCGCGCGAGAAGAACCTGCTCAAGGAGAAGGACGACAACCTCACGGGTGACGACATCCGCGAGGGCCTCACGGCCGTCATCTCGATCAAGCTCGGCGAGCCGCAGTTCGAGGGCCAGACCAAGACGAAGCTCGGCAACACCGAGGCCAAGACCTTCGTGCAGAAGGTCGTCAACGAGCACCTCGCGGACTGGCTCGACTCGCACCCGCTCGACGCCAAGGAGATCATCCGCAAGGCGATCCAGGCCTCAGCCGCACGCATCGCGGCGCGCAAGGCCCGCAAGGCGACGCGCCGCAAGGGGCTGCTCGACGGCGGCGGCATGCCCGGCAAGCTCAAGGACTGCCAGTCGAACAACCCCGAGGAGTGCGAGGTCTTCATCGTCGAGGGCGACTCCGCCGGCGGTTCGGCGGTGCGCGGGCGCAACCCGCACACCCAGGCGATCCTCCCGATCCGCGGCAAGATCCTCAACGTCGAGCGCGCCCGCCTCGACCGCGCGCTCGGCAACGCCGAGGTCCAGGCGCTCATCACCGCGTTCGGCACCGGGATCGGCGAGGACTTCGACATCGCCAAGCTCCGGTACCACAAGATCGTGCTGATGGCCGACGCCGACGTCGACGGCAAGCACATCCAGACGCTGCTGCTGACCCTGCTGTTCCGCTACATGCCCGAGCTCATCAAGCAGGGTCACGTGTACCTGGCCCAGCCGCCGCTGTACCGGGTCAAGTGGACCAACGCGCACCACGACTACGTGTTCTCCGACCGGGAGCGCGACGTGGTCATCGCGGACGGGCAGAAGAACGGCAAGCGGTTGCCCAAGGACGCGGGCATCCAGCGCTACAAGGGTCTGGGCGAGATGGACTACACCGAGCTGTGGGAGACCACGATGGACCCCGAGCAGCGCACGCTGCTGCAGGTCACGCTCGACGAGGCCGCCGCCGCGGACGAGATCTTCTCCGTGCTGATGGGCGAGGACGTCGAGCAGCGACGGTCGTTCATCCAGCGCAACGCGCGCGACGTGCGCTTCCTGGACATCTGAGGACGAGGGACTTTTCGTGAGCGAAGACAACACCGAGGTCACGTACGACCGCGTGGACCAGGTCGACCTGCAGCTCGAGATGCAGCGCTCGTACCTCGACTACGCGATGTCGGTCATCGTGGGTCGCGCGCTGCCTGACGTGCGCGACGGCCTCAAGCCCGTGCACCAGCGCGTCCTGTACGCGATGTACGACGGCGGATACCGGCCCGACCGTGGCTTCTCGAAGTGCACCCGCGTGGTGGGCGACGTCATGGGCAAGTACCACCCGCACGGCGACGGCGCGATCTACGACGCCCTCGTGCGCCTGGTCCAGGACTGGACGCTGCGGTACCCGCTCGTGTCCGGCCAGGGCAACTTCGGCTCGCCCGGCAACGACCCCGCCGCCGCCCCGCGGTACACCGAGTGCCGCATGGCGCCGCTCGCGATGGAGATGCTGCGGGACATCGACCAGGACGCGGTCGACTTCCGCGACAACTACGACGGCCGCACGCAAGAGCCCGTCGTGCTGCCCGCGCGCTTCCCGAACCTCCTCGCGAACGGTTCCTCGGGCATCGCCGTCGGCATGGCCACGAACATCCCCCCGCACAACCTGCGCGAGCTCGCCGACGGCGTGCAGTGGCACCTCGACCACCCCGAGGCCTCGCACGCCGAGCTGCTCGAGGCGCTGATCGGGATCATCAAGGGCCCCGACTTCCCCACGGGTGCGCTCATCCTGGGCCGCCGCGGGATCGACGACGCGTACCGCACGGGCCGCGGGTCCATCACGATGCGCGCCGTGGTCGAGGTCGAGGAGATCAACAACCGGCAGGCCCTCGTCGTCACCGAGCTGCCCTACCAGGTCAACCCGGACAACCTCGCCGAGAAGATCGCGCACCTCGTGCGCGACGGCAAGGTCCAGGGCATCTCGAACATCCGCGACGAGACGTCGGGGCGCACGGGCCAGCGGCTCGTCATCGAGCTCAAGCGTGACGCCGTCGCGAAGGTCGTGCTCAACAACCTCTACAAGCACACCCAGCTGCAGGACACGTTCGGTGCGAACATGCTCGCGCTCGTCGACGGCGTCCCGCGCACGCTGAGCCTCGACGCGTTCATCCGCCACTGGGTGACCCACCAGGTCGAGGTCATCGTGCGGCGCACGCGCTTCCGCCTCAAGGAGGCCGAGGAGCGCGCGCACATCCAGCTCGGCTACCTCAAGGCGCTCGACGCGCTCGACGAGGTCATCGCGCTGATCCGCCGCTCCCCCACCGTGGAGGAGGCGCGCGACGGGCTGATCGAGCTGCTCGACGTCGACGAGCCGCAGGCCATGGCGATCCTCAACCTGCAGCTGCGCCGCCTCGCGGCCCTCGAGCGGCAGAAGATCCAGGACCTGTACGACGAGCTGCAGCGCATGATCGCGGACTACAACGCGATCCTCGACAGCGAGGAGCGTCAGCGCGAGATCGTGGGCACCGAGCTCAAGGAGATCGCGGACCACTACGGCGACGAGCGCCGCACGACGATCCTGCCCTTCGACGGCGAGGTCTCGATGGAGGACCTCATCCCC
>JAAYZM010000161.1 GCA_012514835.1 Actinomycetales bacterium | reverse complement strand
CCGGCCCGGAGCTGGCGCGACGCGCCACGGGTCAGCGAGGACATGCCTGCCACGATCGCGGCGAGCTGGTCACCGCTCGTACGGTCGAGCTGCTCGGACATCGCCATGAGCAGTCCGTCGGCGGACACCACGAGGGTGTGCCGAGTGCCCGGAACGGTCCGGACGAAGTTGTCGAGCAGCCAGCCGAAGTTGGCTGCCTCGGTGCTGAGCGCTGTCACGCTTCCTCCTTCGATGGGCCGTTGGAACGAACGGCTGCGATGTAACCCTGGGTCACCACGTCTGGGCCTCCTGTGTCGACTCGGACGAGCTTGCCCCGGGGACGGCGTGCTCCGCAGAGCCATTCGCCATGGGCACCGCACCGTCGGTCGACGCTACGGAATCGGTGGGTGCGCCCTGCGCACGGCGGCCACGCGAGGTGCCGCTCTGGAAGCTCGACAGCCGCGAGCGGAGCTGCTCGGGGTCGCGCTCGTGAGGCTGCCCGCTCGTGGACTCGGCCATCTCCGGTGCGGAGGGGATGGCCGACGGCGTCCGCTTGGACAGCGAGGCCGCGGGCTTGACGACCTGCGGGCGGTACGCCGAGAGCTGGGACAGCTCGGAGAGCGCCTGCTCCTGGATGTCGGAGCGGAGCGCGAGCATCGCCGCGACCTCGTCGTCGAGCACCCCGAACTGTCGGGGCGACCCGTCCGCCGTGCCACCGCTCGGGCTCCACGCCGCCGCCGGGGCGGGCGTGAACGCCGTCCCTGCCGTGGGCGCGGCGGCCAGAGGGGCGGACGGGGCCGCGGGAGCCGGAGGCGCCGCCGGAGTGGCGGGCGAGGCCGGGGTGCGCGGGTGGAACTCGGGGGCGAAGGACTCCGCCTGCGCGGGCTGCGCCGCGGCGGGCGCGGACCACGAGGTGGCCTGAGGTGCTGCCGGGGCGGGAGCGGGCTCGGGCGTCGCAGGAGCGGACCACGCCGCGGACACGGGGGCGGGGGCCGACGGCGCGGACACCGGGTCGGTGCTTGCGCGCAGCGCGGCGATCGACGCGGGCTGTCCGAGGAAGCCCGGGGTCGGGGCCGAGGGCGCCGGGGCGCTGGCCGGGCTCGAGGCCGACGCCGCGGCACCCTTGCCCTTCTTGGCCGCGCGAGCTTCCGCCTTGGCGAGCGCCTTCTGCTCGGCGCGCTCCTTGGCCTCGGCCTTGCGCGCCGCACGACGGTCCGCGCGGGACGGCTTCGAGGAGTCGGACCGACGCGTGCGGCGCGACGGCGACTCGGGCGCCTGGCCCACGACGTCCGCGAAAGCGGGCAGCGCGGGAGCTGCTGCCGCGGGAGCCGGGGCGACGGGCGCTGGAGCCAGCGGAGCGGCCGGGGCCTGGGCCTGGGCCACGGGCTGGGCAGGCTGGGGCGGCTGCGCGGGCGACGAGGCGGAGAGCCACGACGGAGCTGCGGGGCTGTCCGCGGTGACCGGAGCCATCGGGGACGGGCTGCTCGTGTCGGTGGGGCTCCACACGGCCGCGGCCGGGACCACGGGCGTCTGGGGTGCGGGCTCCGGCTCGAGCACGGGGACCGGCTGGGGCTCGGCGCTCCAGGCGGGCGCCTCCGGGGCCGCGTACCCGGCGTCGGGCGAGAACGCGGGGTACTGGGTCGCGGCGGGGGCGACCTCGGGCTCCGCGTAGGGGCTCGGGGCCGAGTACGTCTGCTCGGCGACGGGCTCCGGCTGAGCGGGCGACCACGCGGCGTCCGAGGGACCCCAGCTCGGGACCGCGGGAGCGGCGGGAGCGACGGGCGCCTCGGGTGCGGGCTGCTCCCACGCGACGGGCGCGACGGGTGCCTCGGGGGCGGGCTGCTCCCACGCGACGGGCGCGACGGGTGCCTCAGGTACGGGCTGCTCCCACGCGGCAGGTGCCTCGGGAGCAGGAGCCTCCCACGCGACGGGCACGACGGGTGCCTCAGGAGCGGGCTGCTGCCAAGGGGCAGGTGCCTCGGGAGCGGGCGCCTCCCACACGGCGGGCGCCTCGGGAGCAGGCTGCTCCCACGCAGCCGGAGCCTCGGGAGAGGCCTGGCTGGGGGCGGACAGGCCCGAGGTGGACCAGTCGGTGCTCGGCGGCTCGTAGACGGGCGCCTCGGCAGCCTCGGCGGCCCACGCGGGGGCGTCCTCGACCACCGGGGCGGACGGTGCGGACGGCGCCTCGGCCGCGGGCTCGAAGCCCTCGTCGGGAACCAGTCCGGGCACCACCATGGGGGCGGGCTCGGCAGAGACCGGCTGCTCCTGGACCTGGGCCTCGTCGAGCTGCGGCTCCTGGGCCTGAGGCTCCTCGGCCTGCGCAGACTCCGCGCCACGGCGGAACCCGGCGAACATGCCGGACCGCTGGCTCGGGTCGAGGGTCGCCGCAGCGGGACGCGGGGGCGCGACGGGGCCGTCGCCGGACGGCGCTGCTGCGGCCGTGGCGCCGACGGCGCGCGAGGGCAGGCCGCTCGCGGCGGGAGCCGCGACGGCGGGCGACCACCCGGCCGCGGCGGAGGCGGCGACCTCAGGGGTGAGGTTCGGGGTGACGCGCTCGGGGAGCACGATGTTGCGGCGGGCGGGCAGGCCGCTCGACGTGGTCGGAGCCTCGGGGGCGGGCGCGCTCGCGGCAGGGGCCTGGACGGGCACGGTCCCGGTCTCGGGGCCGTCCACGGCACGACGACGCGGCAGGCCGAGCCCGGTCTCGCCGTCGGTCAGGGCCTCGAGGTCGACGGGCACGGCGACCGGAGCCTGCTGCTGCGCGATCTCGTCGGCGCTGAGCAGGCGGCCACCGCTACCGGGCTGGGCTTCCTGGGCGTCGTCGACGAAGAGCGCACGGGGGAAGCGGACGCGCACCTGGGTGCCGCCCTCGTCGTCCGCCTTCGCGAAGACGACCTTGGTGCCGAGGCGGTTGGCCAGACGGCCGACCACGTGCAGGCCCAGGCGCTGAGCACCGACGACCTCGCTCGCGGTGGTCTGACGGATGCGCGCGTTCGCGGCCGCGATGTCTTCCTCGCTCATGCCGAGGCCGCGGTCGATGATCGTGACGGTGATGAACTCGATCTCGGCGGAGGTGACGACCTCGACGGGGGTGCCCGGCTCGGAGAACACGGTCGCGTTCTCGAGCAGCTCGGCGAGCAGGTGGGCCGCGGGCAGCGAGTTGAAACCGTGCATGTGCGGGTCGACGTTCAGCTCGAGGCCCACGCGGTCGTACTGCTCGATCTCGGAGGAGGCGGTACGGACCACGTCGGAGAGGGTCATCGAGCCACGCACGCGGCGACCCGAGTCGATGCCGGCGAGCACGAGGAGGGACTCCGCGTTACGACGCATCCGGGTGGCGAGGTGGTCGAGGCGGAAGAGGTTCGCCAGGGTGTTCGGGTCCTCTTCCTCGCGCTCGAGGGTGTCGATGAAGCTCAGCTGGCGGTTGAGGAGGACCTGGTCGCGGCGGGCCACGTTGACGAACATCTCGGCGATGGAGCCACGCAGCGCGGCCTGCTCCTGGGCGACCTCGACGGTCTTCTGGTTGACCTCGTTGAACGCTTCGGCGAGGCGTCCGACCTCGTCGCTCGACCGCACGGGGATCTGCATGAGCGCCAGGTCCGGGCCCTCGCCCGGGGTGGCGACCTGCTCCACCAGTCGCGGCAGCTGGTCGCGGACCTCACCGGCGGCCTCCGTCAGGCGCATCAGCGGGACCACGATGGTCCGGGAGATGAGGAGCGCGATGAGGACGGACAGCACGAGCGAGAGGACGGCGAGGACGATCGTCAGGGTCGCCTGGCCGAGGGCGGCGGACTGCGACGCTTGCGCCTCGGTCTGCGCGACACGCCACAGGTCCGTGAGCGTGGGGTTGAGCGCCTCGGCCTCGGCCGTGGCCTTCTCGAGCCACAGGTCCTCGCGCACCGACTCGAAGCCGAGGTTGCTCGAGACGATGTTGGTGCGCTGGGACTGCCAGTTGGCGAACCCGTCGAACGAGACACCGAGGTCCGGCATCGTGAGGTCTGTGCGAGCGAGCGCGTCGACCGCGGCGCGGGCACGGGCGTGGATCGCGTTCGTGTCCGGGAAGAGACCACGCAGGTGGGCGTTCGCGGACTCGAGGCGACCGTCCGCCTCGAGCGCGTAGTGACCGAAGTCCCGCTCGTGCGTGATCTGCTCGACCGTGAGGTCCACGAGGGAGTAAGCGGAGAGGTAGACACCGAGCTGCCGGTTGTCGATCGTGGCGGCGAAGCGGTCGGTGAGCATGAGCGCTTCGTTGATGACGGTCGAGTACTGGGCGGCGATGACGTTCGGGGCGACGTTGCCGCGCTCGACGGCCTCGCGGGCGACCCGGATGCCCTCGGTCGCGGCCACGACGCGCTGCGTGGCCTCGTACACGAGGGGGTCGAGGGCGTCGAAGTCGACCTCGTCCATGCGGACGCCTGCGCGGCCCATCGTGGCGTCGGTGGCCGTCATGGCGGACTCGAAGACCTTCGCGCGCTCCTCGGCACGGGGGCCTTGGGCCGCCCGCTGCTCATCCGTCAGCTTGACGTCGCCACGCTCGACGTCCGCAGCGAGCTGGACCTCCGCGACGTGGTTGACCGCCGCGGCGCGCTCCGCCTGGATCGACTGGGCGAACACGCGCATGGTCTGCAGGGAACCGAGCGCGCCGTTCACGGCACGCGCGACCCGGACCTCGTTCAGCGCCTGCGCCGAGATGAACGTCGCGGCGATGACGAGCACGAGGATAGGCACGGCGAGTACCGCGAGGACCTTTCCTCGGACGCTCAACCTGCGCAGCATGGTCACCTCTCCCACTCGACCCCGGGCCCACTCGCCCACGGTCTCGGCTGTTATCGGTCCGCGAGGCGCGGACCACTGCCGTTCAAGCATCATCGGCCCCCCGTGGCCGAGTCATTAGCCCCGGCGGAGAGTTTGTCACGTCTGCGCCGATAACTCACCCCCCATTCGGGACGAAGTCGGACGTCATAGGCTCGGGCCCATGCGGGTTGTGTCGATTTCTTCACCCGGCGGGTCGGAGGTCCTGGGCTGGACCGAGGCGCCCTCGCCGGTGCCGGGGCCCGGCGAGCTGCTCCTCGAGGTGGCCGCGGCGGGCGTCAACCGGGGCGACATCCTCCAGCGCGAGGGCCGGTATCCCGCGCCCGAGGGCGCTCCCGAGTGGCCGGGCCTCGAGGCGTCCGGGCGCGTGCTCGCCGTCGGACCCGGTGCCTCGCGCTACCGCCCGGGCGACGCCGTGTGCGCCCTGCTGCTCGGGGGCGGGTACGCCGAGCGCGTCACGGTCCACGAGTCGCTCGCGCTCCCCGTGCCCGACGGCGTCTCCTTGCGTGACGCGGCCGCCCTGCCCGAGGCCGCAGCCACGGCGTGGTCCAACCTCGTGGACGTGGCGCGGCTCGCGCCGGGCGAGACGGTGCTGGTGCACGGCGGCTCGGGCGGCGTGGGCTCGTTCGCCGTCCAGCTCGCCGCGGCGCTCGGGGCGCGCGTGATCGCTACCGCGCGCGACGAGGCCCGGTGCGCGCGGGTCAGGGAGCTCGGGGCCGACGTCGCGATTCGGTACGCCGACGACGACGTCCCCGCGGCGGTGCTGCGCGCGACGGACTCTCGGGGCGTCGACGTGGTGCTCGACGTGCTCGGCGCGG
>JAAYZM010000160.1 GCA_012514835.1 Actinomycetales bacterium | reverse complement strand
GAGCCCTCGCGCGCGAAGAAGCTCACGTCCGAGCCCTCGACCACGGTCAGCCCCACCGTGCGCGCCTCGGCCTCCGCGGTCACGCGCGCCGCGAGGTCCGCGCGGCCGTCCGGGTCCGCCCGCCACGCGACCGAGGTCGGGGCGAGGAGCTGGGCGGCCTGCTTCGCGAGGAACGCCTCGGGGTCCGTGAGCACGGGCGCGAAGTCCTGGGCGAACGCGAACCGCTCCGCGAGCTCGCTCACCGTCTCGGCGTCGAGCATGTCCCGGTCCTGGACGTCGGTGGGCAGCGCGACCCGGTCGACCGCGGGGTCGAGCGCCCCGAGCAGCGCCGAGACCGAGGTCGTGTCCACCCACGGGGCGACCTCGAGCGCGTCGAGCTGGGCGCCCGCGAGCACGGGGTTCGGGTGCCACTCGCGCGGCAGGGCCACCACGAGGTGCCGCAGGTCCGCCGACTCCTCCTGGGAGATCACGGCCGTCTCGGCGAGCAAGCGCTGAGCCACCGTCGCGGGGGTCGAACCCTGGGGGTTCACGAGGGCGCCCACGAGGCCCGCGTCGGGGAGGAGGACGACGACGGACCCCGAGTCGGTCGTCACGGTGGTGCGACCGGTCGGGCTCTGCTCGCGGCCGTCCGGTGACGGGGCGAGCACCCCAGGTGCACCTACCGCGGCGCGCGCCCCCGTCGAGGCGACCAGCTCGAGGGTCTGAGCGTCGGCCAGCCCTCCCGCGGGCCACGCGAGGTCCGTGCGGGGCGCCCGTCCCAGGACGTCGTGGATGCGCTCGTCCGTCAGCCGGAGCGCGCCGGTGAGGAGCGACGCGCCGTCCCCCCGGGCGAGGGCCGCGACGTCCGGGTCCGCCCAGCCGAGCGCGAACAGGTCACGACCGTCGAGGCTGGCCAGGAGCGAGGCGGTCCAGGCCTGCGCGGTCGGGTCGGTCGAGGCCTTGCTCGCGGCCACGACGGCGGGATCCAGGGCGAACGCGACGTGCGAGCGCGTGCTCGTCGCCGCGAGGACAGCCCCGAGGCGGCCCTGCGGGGAGGTGAGCGGGGCGATCGTCTCTGTGCCGAGCACGCCCGCGGTCACCGAGGTCCCTGTGCCGGTCGAGCCCGGGCTCGTCGCCGACGTCTGCGTGGCGTCCGGTGTCGCCTCCGGGCTCGCGTCACCAGCCGGCGTCTCGCCGTCGGCCCCTGGCGCCGCCTCGCCCGTGCCCGCTTCCTGGGGCACGTCCACCGGGTCTCCCGTGAGCGGCACGATCACCGACAACCGGGTGCGCGGCACGCTCGGGGCGCTCTGCCACAGGACGAAGCTGCGGTCCACGTCGCTCACCCCCACGGCGGGGCTCTCGGCGACAGAGACGGCGAGGCCGCGCGGTCCCCACGTGTCCGGCAGGTCGAGGAAGCCGAGGTTGCGCCCGGGGACCTGGAAGCGCACGTCGCGCGTGGCCCCGGCCGGGAGCGGGGCCTCGAGCACCCGGGTCTCGATCACCGAGCCGGGCGAGTCCGCCGGGGTCAGGTCCGCCCACGCGGCGACACCCTCGCGGTCCACCACGCGGAAGCGGTTGACGTACAGCCGCACCACGGGCTCCTCGATCTCCTCCGGTGTCGCGTTGTGCACGCGCGCGATCACCGTGAGGGTCTCGTCCGGGGTGAGGACCTGCGGGGAGATGGACGTGATGGCCACGTCCGTGACGGCCTCGGCGGCGGCCTCGGCCTGGATGGCCGAGCGGAGAGGATCGGCCGGGGCCCCCGGCAACGGGGAGGCGGGGGTGACCGCGACGGCAGCGAGCGGGAGAGCGGTCAGCGCCGCTGCGGTCAGCGCGGCCGCGAGGGTCGCACCGCGGGTCCGAGCGCTCATGCCTCGGTGCTCAGCACCGCGCGGGCCTCGGACGCGAGCCGCCGCTCGTTCGGGTACGCGAGGCGGCGGTCGAGGTCGCTCAGCGCGACCCACTCGACCTGCTCGGCCTCACCGTCCGGGTCGCCCTCGACGGTCAGCGTCCCCCCGAGCGCGACGAGCAAGAAGTGGTGCACCACCTTGTGCACGCGCCGGTCCGTGCCCGTGAACCAGTAGTCGATCGTGCCCAGCTCGCGGACCACCTCGGATTCGATGCCCGTCTCCTCGGCGATCTCGCGGACGGCGGCCTCCTCGGGCGTCTCCTCGCCCTCGAGGTGCCCCTTCGGCAAGCACCACTCGAGGCGCCCCGCGCGGTTGCGGCGCGCGATCACGGCCGCGACGTGCTCGCCGTCCTGGACGTCCACCACGAGGCCCCCGGCGCTCGTCTCGTCCACCACGGGGAGCGCGGCGGGCACCGTCCGGGCCTCGAGCTCGCGCGGGTCGATCCGCAGGGCGTGCCCCCCCGGAGGAGCGGGCACCGCTCCTGGACGCGGGACCGGATCGACGGCGGACACATCAGACACTGTAGCCATCCGGCCTGGACCGTCCGCCGGGAAGCGCGCACCACGGCCGCGATCTGGCAGGCTTGACCGTCGTGTCCACGAGTGATCGTCAGCCCCCCGCCGAGAGCGCCACGCCGGTGAACCCGAGCCCCGCGGCGCTCGCCTCGTTGCGCGCCCGGGCGGTCGCCACGCTCGTCGAGCTCTCGCCCGTGGCCGTCGAGCTGGGCGAGATCTTCGCGGCCGCCGGGTTCGAGCTGTCGCTCGTGGGCGGGCCCGTGCGCGACGCGTTCCTCGGGGTCGCGAGCGCCGACCTCGACTTCGCCACGTCGGCGCGCCCCGAGCAGACAGAGCGGCTGCTCGATGCATGGGCGGACGCGACGTGGGACATCGGTCGCGAGTTCGGCACCATCGGCGCGGCGCGCCGGGTGGGCGGGGTGAACCTCGTCGTCGAGGTCACCACGTACCGCACGGACGCGTACGACGGCGAGACCCGCAAGCCCGAGGTCGCGTTCGGCGACTCCCTCGAGGGGGACCTGTCGCGGCGTGACTTCACCGTGAACTCGATGGCCGTGCGGTTGCCGTCGCTCGAGTTCGTGGACCCCTTCGACGGGATCGGGGACCTCGCCCGCCGGGTGCTCCGCACGCCCGTGACGCCCGAGCAGTCCTTCGACGACGATCCCCTGCGCATGATGCGCGCCGCACGTTTCGCGGCCCAGCTCGGGTTCGGCGTCGAGGCGGGCACGCGCGCCGCGATCGAGGCCATGGCCGGACGCATCGCGATCGTCTCCGCCGAGCGCGTGCGCGACGAGATCACCAAGCTCCTCCTGACCCCGCGCCCGCGCCCGGGCCTCGAGCTGCTCGTCGAGACGGGCCTCGCCGAGCACGTGCTGCCCGAGCTGCCCGCGCTGCGCCTCGAGATCGACGAGCACCACCGCCACAAGGACGTCTACGAGCACTCCATCACGGTGCTCGAGCAGGCGATCGACCGCGAGACCGGGCCGGACGGGCCCGTCCCCGGTCCGGACCTCGTGCTGCGCCTCGCCGCGCTCCTGCACGACGTCGGCAAGCCGGCCACCCGCCGCTTCGAGCCCGGCGGCGGGGTGAGCTTCCACCACCACGAGG